>JAUCGG010000011.1 GCA_030378015.1 Desulfococcaceae bacterium HSG8 | reverse complement strand
CACTTTTTAAGTTCGTCCCCCCCTTTTTTAAAGGGGGCCGGGGGGATTTTATGTTACAAAAAAAGGGTATTGCGGCAGAAATCCCCCCCGGCCCCCCTTTAAAAAAGGGGGGAGGAATTTACAAGTTGATGTACTACGTACTACGAACTTATACCAAGGCGATATGAGTAATGAGAATCCAGACCAAATTACTGTTGGGATTTTTCATCATTTCAGTTCTTGCTGCGGCTGAAGGATACTGGGTATTGTTCCAGCTTCGGGAAGTGTCCAAACCCCTTAATAAAGATATTCCGCTGAGCATAGAACAACTGAGCAAAACAGCGGAAATTGACGGGCTGGCCCAACTCATCCGTTATTATGACGAAGTCTTAACACATAGTGCCCGTAATTATGCCTTTACAGGAGATTCTAAGTGGAAGCGCCGTTATTACGCTTTTGAACCCCTGCTGGATGCCGCTATTAAGCAGGCCATAGATAAATGCGATGAAAAAGACAAAGGGGTTTTTAAACGAATTAATAAAAGCAATGCCCTGATCATAGGAATGGAGTACGATGCTCTGGATCGGATAAAAAATGAAAATCAGTCAAATGCCCTGGAAATACTGGAAAGCCATGCTTATTGGGAACAGAAACGGATTTATAAGAAAGCCCTGCGGGAATATTATTCAAAACGCGGAATCCAATATGAACATGCCTTTGAAACGTCTATGGTTACGATTCGGATGTCTGCCAAACATGCCCGTGAGGTTTTACGGGACAGCCTGAGACTGATGGTAATTTTCATCCTGGTGATTATTACGTTATCTCTCCTGATCGGTTTTGCAATTACCCGGTCTATTGTGATTCCTATCAAAATGCTGATACAGGCTGCCGGGAAAATATGTGACGGTGATTTATCGCACAGGGTGAATACCACTGCAATCAGCTATGAAATCGGGGTGCTGTCCAGGTCATTCAACCAGATGACGGACAACCTGACCCGGGCAAATTTCAAACTCAGGGAAGCTAAAGATGAATTGGAGAAACGCGTAGAGGAACGAACCGCTGATCTGATAAAAACCAATAATATGCTCCAGTTGGAAATCAATGAGCGCATCAGGGCCGAGGAGAATCTGAAAAAAGCAAAAGAGGAGGCAGTATCTGCAAATCAGGCAAAGAGTGAATTTCTTGCCAACATGAGTCATGAGATCAGGACTCCGATGAATGCCGTGATCGGTTTCAGTGATTTATTATCTTCATTGATTACAGATAAAAAACAGAAAAACTATCTTGAATCCATCCGGATTTCCGGGAGAAGCCTTCTGAAACTGATCAATGATGTCCTTGACCTTTCAAAAATTGAAGCCGGAAGGCTTGAGATCGAATATGAACCGGTCAACCCGCATATGATTCTCAACGAAATAAAACAGATATTTCAAATAAGGATATCCGAGAAAAACCTCGATTTTATCATTGACGTGGATGAGGCTTTGCCCACAGCTCTTATGCTGGATGAAACCCGGCTCAGACAAATATTGTTCAACCTTGTGGGAAATGCCGTGAAATTTACTGAAACAGGGCATATCAGACTTTCAGCCCAAAAGGAGTGCAAAATAGAAGACCGCAGCACACTTGACCTGGTAATTTCCATAGAAGATACCGGCATCGGGATTCCCCAGGATCAGATACAATCCGTTTTTGAATCTTTCAGGCAGCAGGACGGGCAGAGTACCAGGAAATACGGGGGGACCGGGTTAGGACTTGCGATAACCAAACGCCTCATAGAAATGATGAATGGACAGATAGACGTCAGAAGTACAGCCGGTAAGGGAAGTGTTTTTGAGATGAGACTGAGAGATGTCGAAGTATCTTCTGTCAGTATGGCAGCAGTTTCTCCTGATATATCTTTTGATATAAAAAATGTTTCTTTTGAAAATGCGCAGATTCTGATAGTCGATGATATTGAATCCAACAGGAAACTGATTAAGGAGTCACTGACTCTGACAGGATTGGATATTTCAGAAGCTGAAAACGGTCAGCAGGCAGTACTGTTATCGGAGGAATCTTCTCCTGATCTCATTTTAATGGACATCAGGATGCCCGTGATGGACGGGTATGAGGCTACAGAAATTTTAAAAGCAAACCCGAAGACAAAAGATATCCCGATAATCGCATTGACCGCGTCAGTCGGTATGGAAGAACCCAAAAAAATTAAACAGACAGGTTTTAATGGCTATCTTTCCAAACCGGTCATTTTGTATGATCTCATTAAAGAACTATCCCGATATTTGAAATACCATGAAAAAGATGCACAAATAACAACAAATACGCATGAAGATTCCTCGGCAGCGGATAATGCAGAAGAAATTGAGAATCTCCCCGGGTTAATAAAGGCACTGGACACGGAAATAATGCCTGAATGGAAAGATTTGAAAGGTGCTATGGAAATGGATGTAATTGAAGATTTTGCCCGAAAACTGACTGAATTATCACAGGCTCACAATTATAAGCCCCTGAAGGGATATGCTGATAATCTGACAGAATTTGTACAGAGTTTTGATATCGAGCAGATTGAGCATACATTAAACGAATTTCCTGTAATTTATGATAAAGTGAAAGGAATCGGCAGAACAGTATGATTATACCCGTTTACAGACTGGCTGCTTTCACAAATCGAATCTTTTGTTATTGTAAAACTGCCACTTATAAACTTTTCCAAATGAGATAGGAGAAAAATAATGAAACGAACTAGTACAACAACTTACTCCCCCTTTCGTAAAGGGGGCCGGGGGGATTTCTCTTGCGAAAAAAGGCTGTTGCGACAAAAATCCCCCCCCTTTTACGAAAGAGGGGAGGAATTTACAAGTTGCTGTACTAACAGAAGAGATTTTCTGAAAAGCTCTGTTCGTGCTGCTGCCATCATGGCGGCGCAGGCTATCGGCATAAAAAAAGTTTTTGCCGGAAAATCAAAAAAATTCCAACTGAATGTGGGCTATCTCCCTATCACTGACCACCTGATTTTACCTGTATCACATGCCCTGGATAACAGTAAATACAGCCATGTTAACGTAAAGATGGTCTTATGCAAATCCTGGGATGAAATATTAGGAAAGGTTGAGATGGGAATGCTCCATGCCGCCTTTATGCTGACTCCGCTTGCCATGTATAAGGTGATGACCGGTTCTCCTATGAAGTGCCTGCTGCTGGGGCACACAAATGGCAGTGTCATTGCCGTAAAAAAATCAATTACCGATTCTGAAGGACTTGTGGAAAAAACTATTGGTATTCCCCATTCAAAATCAACCCACAGGGTACTTTTATACAAATATCTCAAAAGTAAAGGGATGGAGAACCGTGTGAATCTCAGACTTGTGAAGATTCCTCCTCCTCTGACAGTTAAAAGTCTGAAGGCCGGAAGAATAGACGCGTATACTGTTGCAGAACCCTGGGGCATAAGGGGGATAACAGAGGGAGTTGCTAATATCCTGGAATTTTCCAAAAATATTATTCCGAATCATGTATGCTGCATTGTTATGGTTAAAAACCGGGTTATTGAAAAACAACCGGATGCCATATCAGAATGGGTCAGAAGCCTCAGAAATGCGGGCAGCATCATCCACAGTGATCCTGATCGTGCAGGTCTGCTCCAGGAACCTTACATGAAGCACAGACCAGATGAGATCGTTCAGGTTATTAAGGATGATCTCATTTCTTATGTGAATTTAGAACCGGACAGGAAAAAACTTTGTACCATAAGTGACCTGGCACTTGAATGCGGCATCCTGCCAGCGAAATGCGATTTTGATCAGTTCATAGACAATCGGTTCGCATAGGTCGCAGTGCTTTCATGGAAAAAAGGATAGCAAGATGAATAAGTCAACCGGAACTGATGGGGAGTTGAAGCCCATAAAAAGCTTTCTTCAATCCCTGATCAGGAGAGGAATCTTCAGGTCTGTTATCCTGGGGTTCCTTGTAATATCGCTGATGCCGCTTACTGTCATCACCATAATCAACTATCAGCGGAGCCATAAATTTCTCACCGATGAAGCCAGGACCAAGCTCGTAATAGTGGCAGAAAGTAAAGCAGATCAGATTCAGCGGTTTTTCCAGAATCGCCTGTCTGCCCTTCTCATACAGGCACGCTTGAAAAGCACTGTGTCCATGGCAAAGGAACTGAGGCTTTCCTTTGAGACAATGGGAGCGGATTTAGCTGAATTCACAGGAAGCTCTGAATGGACACTCATGGCGGAGCAACATGAAGAAGATATCGGATTTTTCCTGACTTCCAACAGCTTTTATGATTTTTTCATAATAGATATTGAAGGGAACATACTTTTTACGGACAAACGAGAGGATGATCTGGGAACAAACATATTCAACGGCAAATATTCCGATACACTGTTCGGCAAGGTATGTCAGAGGACTTTTGAAAAGGAGATACCCGGTTTTTCAGGTTTTGAAAACTATGGGCCCTCCGATGACTTATCCGCAGGGTTCCTGGTCACTGTAATCTTTGATGAATATGGTGAGAAACTGGGATTGGCAGCCGCACAGATCAATACCAATATAGTAGAAGGAATTATTCAGTCAATAAGCGGGTTAGGGCAGCAAGGCGAAGTATATCTTGTTGACAATGACCTCAGGATGATAGTCAGTTCCCGGGTGAGTGCTGAATCTGCTGTATTATTATCACCAGTAAAAACAGAACAGACACTTCTCTGGCAAAAAGAACATCTGGAAAGTGTGTGCCCCCTCATAGAAAAAAATGACGCGTTCATTTATGCAAGCCGTCAGGGAGTCAGGGTGCTGGGCTTGCACAAAAATATAGAACTTGCAGGTCTGTGCATAGCTGTTATCACAGAAATCCCGGTGTCGGAGGCTTTTAAAGATGTAATAAAACAAAGAAATGCTGCGGGATTCATCCTGGCACTGACTATCCTGTTTGTTGTTTTCCTGGCATTCATTACCGCAGGCCGTTTAACCCGGCCCATCAGAGAGCTTTCAGTTG
The DNA here is from genome assembly GCA_030378015.1 of Desulfococcaceae bacterium HSG8. GTDB lineage: Bacteria > Desulfobacterota > Desulfobacteria > Desulfobacterales > 4be13 > JAUCGG01. Next base: position 47,239 of record JAUCGG010000011.1, on the reverse strand, counting down.
CTACTAAAAGAATTGCCGGCGGCAATCTGGATCAGGAAATCCTGATTGATTCCGGGGGCGAAATAGGTGAACTGGCTGACGACTTCCGTAAAATGATAGCAAAACGCAAGCTTGCCGAGATTAAACTGCGTCAATCCAAAGAATCTGCCGAGCGTCTGAACGAACACCTGAAGAACCAGACGGAAATTGCAAACAAATTGGCTGAACAGGCTGAAGCAGCAAGCAAGGCTAAAAGCGAGTTTCTGGCCAACATGAGCCACGAGATTCGGACACCGATGAATTCCGTGATCGGCTTCAGTGATTTATTGTCTTCTTTAATTACGGATAAAAAACAGAAAAGCTATCTTGAATCCATTCAGATTTCCGGAAGAAGCCTTCTGAAATTAATCAATGATATCCTTGACCTTTCAAAGATTGAAGCCGGAAGGCTTAAGATTCAGTATGAAGCGGTCAATCCGCATATAATTTTCAACGAAATAATACAGATATTTCAACTAAAAATATCCGAGAAAAATCTTGACTTTATCATTGACGTGGATGAAGATTTACCAAAACTCCTTCTACTTGACGAAACCCGACTCAGACAAATATTGTTCAACCTTATGGGAAATGCCGTGAAATTTACTGAAGCAGGGCATATCAGACTTTCGGTCAAAAAGAACTACAAGGGAAAAGACCGCAGCACACTTGATCTGGTAATTTCTATAGAAGATACCGGCATCGGGATTCCCCAGGATCAGATACAATCCGTTTTTGAATCTTTCAGGCAGCAGGACGGACAGAGTGCCAGGAAATACGGGGGTACCGGCCTCGGACTCGCAATTAGCAAACGTCTGATAGAAATGATGAATGGCCAGATAAACGTGAGAAGTACAATAGGTAAAGGAAGTATTTTTGAGATTACCCTGGGGGAAGTCGAAGTATCTTCTGTCAGCATGGCAGCAGTTTCTCCTGATATATCTTTTGATATAAAAAATATTTCTTTTGAAAATGCACAGGTTCTGATAGTGGATGATAGTGAATTCAACAGGGTGCTGATTAAGGAATCACTGATTCTGACAGGATTGGACATTTCAGAAGCTGAAAACGGACAGCAGGCAGTTCTGTTATCGGAGGAATCTTCTCCTGATCTCATATTAATGGACATAAGGATGCCTGTGATGGACGGATATGAGGCTGCAAAAATTTTGAAGGCAAATCCGAAGACAAATGATATCCCGATAATCGCATTGACCGCGTCAGTCGGTATAAAAGAACCCAAAAAAATTAAACAATCAGGTTTTGATGGTTATCTTCCCAAACCGATCAGTTTGCATGATCTTACTAAAGAATTATCCCGATATTTAAAGCGTTGTGAAAAGGATGCACAAATAACGCCTGTAAGATCCTCTTCAATAGCTGATACAGAAAGAATTGAGAATCTCCCCGGATTGATGAAAGCACTGGAGACGGAAATAATGCATGAATGGAAAGATTTGAAAGGTGCTATGGAAATGGACGTAATTGAAGATTTTGCCCGAAAACTGACTGAATTATCACAGGCTCACAATTATAAGCCCCTGAAGGGATATGCTGATAATTTAACAGAATTTGTACAGAGTTTTGATATTGAGCAGATTGAACATACATTAAACGAATTTCCTGTAATTTATGATAACGTGAAAGGAATTCAGTAATTATGCTGAGTAACGATAATGAAAAACAGCTTATTCTCATAGTTGATGATGTTCCGAAAAACTTGCAGGTATTGGGAAGCGTGCTGAAACAGGAGGGGCATAGGATTGCATTTGCCAAAAGCGGGGAACTTGCTCTTAATTATGTCTCCGAACGCCGGCCTGACATTATCCTGTTGGATATCATGATGCCCGGGATGGACGGATATGAGGTATGCAAAAAGCTGAAGGAACACCAGGAAACCAGGGACATACCTGTCATTTTTATAACAGCCCTGGGGGATGCTGATGACGAGTATCGCGGATTTGAGCTCGGGGGTGTTGATTACATAACAAAACCGTTTAATCCGAAGATTGTCAAAGCCCGTGTAAAAAACCATTTACGGCTGAAAAGGAAAACCGATCTGCTGGAAAGCCTCGCTGCCATTGACGGATTAACCGATATCCCCAACCGCAGAAGGTTTGATGAAGTGTTTGAAAAAGAATGGGGCAGGGCTGTACGCGCCTCAGAGTCCTTATCATTAATTATGATCGACATTGATTTTTTTAAAAAATTTAATGACAACTACGGTCATGCGGCCGGGGATGAATGTTTGCGGAGTGTAGCACAAGCCATGGTAAATACGCTTCAGAGATCTGCGGATTTTGTTGCAAGATACGGGGGAGAGGAGTTCGTTGTTATCCTTCCTGAGACAGAAATTGAAGGTGCGGTTCATATCGCAGAAAAAATCAGGTTAAATATCGAAAAGTTAAAGATATCCCATGCTGAAAACCAGGTTGCAGATCATGTGACGTTAAGCCTTGGCGCTGCCAGTATAATTCCGAAACGAAATACTTCCTCACTTATTTTAATTGAAGCAGCAGATAAATGCCTGTATGAAGCCAAAGAAGGAGGGAGGAATCAGGTAAAAAGTCAGGCAGATTCGGGAATCAGAAAATAAAACATAGAAAAGGGTATGAAACCAAACACCTGTGATTTTAACTCTTGCAGCTATTGCTTATTAAAACTGTCCGAACCATTGGACTTATATGTTCATATTTGGTTTCGATATAGTTCCGAATTGAAAATAAATACCCGGAAATGTAGGGTGGGTGGAGCGAAGCGTAACCCACCTTCAGCAGACCGAAAACTTTTGCAGACAGTGGATTCCGGGTTAAAATCGGAAAACATCCGTTTTCCGATTTTCCCCGGAATGACAGTATGTTAAATTGTCATTCCGGGGAAAATTAAAAAACGGATGTTTTTTAATTTTAACCCGGAATCCACTGGTTACCAAGGTTTAGCGGAAACTTTTCGATCTACCCACCTTTGCTGATTATTATGTGTTTTATGTGTTATCCGGGCATTGATCTTCGTTTCGGCCAGTCATCCGAGCCGATAGCCCGGTGGGTTACGCTTCGCTCCACCCACCCTACATCTCTGTTTCGCGTTGCTTGAACGTACAGTTATCGGGGGAATCTATGCTGACATACGAAAGATTGGACTTTATTGCTGATTTATATATTCCTCTTCTCGCTCTCATATCAGTATTTTCATTAGTATATGTATGGCGGTCAAAAGGATTTTCAAAAATGTTGAAACCGGCAGCATTAATAGTTGTATCGGTTGGTTGCGTTTATATTGTGATGTATGCGGATGTATATTTCAAAATCTGGCCTTCGCTTGGTCTTGATTACAGCACCCATACCGCTTTAGCCCTGGTTTTTGTAATTTACCTGGCCTTAAACGGCACAAAACTGCTGATCTTTGCAATAGTTTCAATGCTGATGTACGCGTGCCTTATGGTATATCAGGCGTATCATTCAGCGGCAGATATTGTTACTACAGCATCAGTGATTGCGCCTGTAGTTTTATTTGTACAAAAACAGCGGACTGCAAAGCTTGCTTTGCCTGTCGTTCGACTGAGTTCACGCCGAAGGCTCACGCCGGAACCGGGATTATTGCAAAGCAGGCTTTCCACTCCGCATTCGGAAAATTTTTCTGAAACAGAGCACTAAGTGCTCTGTTTCATAAATAATGTCCGGGTTAAAACGGAGGAGTGCAAAGCTTGCTTTGCGCCACTGCGGGATTCCCGCAAAGCAAGCTTTGCACTCCGCGGAATTTATATAACCCTGACATTATTTCTGAAACGGAGCACTAAGGTGAAAACATGACAAACATTAAACAGGAATCCCCGCTTTCCTTTTCCGCAACACCTGTTCCCGGGGGATATGCCCATGATATGGCACATGCCACCCTGGAAGCCGGAGAAGCATTCAGCCGGAGAAGATAAATTCAGGGAGCAGATATAATGCAGGGTGGGTGGAGCGAAGTGTAACCCACCATTTGTTACTATGAAAGTGTTTTGTGTTTGCTGTCTGTCAGGTCATTGAAGTCATCCGGTGGGTTACGCTTCGCTCCACCCACCCTACATAACAAAGGAGGGAGTGTGACTATGAAAGCAATCAGGTACTTGTTTATCATTTGTTCATTATTCATGTTTGCGGTCCGGCCAATGGGTCATGCCTCGGATCAGACCTCACAAACAGACCCCAGCGGCGGCTGGGACAGCCAGATCGGTTCGCTGTCCCTTATGCTGGCCGGTGATGCCCTCTCGTTTTCATATTCCGCGGTTTTCGGACCTTCGGCACATACATGTGACGGCGCGGGTGTGGCAAGACTTGTCACCAAAGGACGATATGAATATGAGGATGAGGATGAGAATGGAAAAACCATTGCTTTCCTGATCAGCAAGGACGAGGTTCGCATGGAAATTCTTTCCGGAAGCGTCTCTTTTTGCGGCGCGGGGTGGCAGGGAGATATTTTTAAACGGGACGGATACAAACCCGCGGAACGCTGCAAGGTGACTGCCGAACGCTCCTATTTTTATGCCGCGGATAAGTTCCCGCCCGAAAAAAGAAAGGCATATGTGATCTCCGGAGACACTGTGGAAGTTCTGCCCGTGCGAAGTGAAGGGGGTGATGACTATGTCCTGGCGCGCTTCAAGGGTTCCAAAAGCAGCACCGTCGGGCTGATACGAAAAGAAACACTTGATTGTATCCGAAAACAGGTAAAGTAGCAGAGTCAGTAGATCGAAAACTTTTTTTAAATAATGCCACAAAGACACGAAGACACAAAGATACACAAAGAACCTTCGTGAGACTTCGCGCCTTTGTGCCTTCGTGGCATTATAAGTTGCACATACCCGAGGGTTACATAATATAGCCCAGACTTTCATATAAACGGTCATGAACTGACGGTCACAACGAAACATGAAAGTCGGAACACCGAATAGTTCGTTCCCGTTCCCTGAGCCTGCCGAAGGGAACAGGAGTATGCGCAAGCTTCGCTTCGCTTGCTTACGCAATGCCAAACTGTAAGTTTGGCACTCCGTTGTCTGTCCGGGATTATTACAAAGCAAGCCTTCGGCGTGAACTCAGTCGAACGCTTTGCACTCCGCGGAATTTATACCTCGGACATTAACAACAACTTCAACCCGGGCTGCTCCTTAGCCCAACACGAGAAAGCACTATGAAAACAAAGGAACTATCAACATGCTTTTGCACAAACGATGTGGATGCATGTCGTGAATTTTATCATCGTTATTTTTCTGCAAAAATTGTTTTTGACTGCGGATGGTATGTCAATCTGTGTATCGGGGGAGACGGTCCTGCTATCCAGTTCATGCAGCCCCAGTCTGACATACCGATATTTAATGGCGCGGGAATAATGCTTAATTTCAAAGTTGATGACGCAGATGCAGAGCATACAAGACTGACTGAAGCCGGACTGCAAACTGCAATGCCACTGGAAGATCATCCTTGGGGAGACAGGGGATTTTCGGTAATTGATCCCATTGGCAATTCTGTTTATATATATTCGGATCGAGAACCTTCGGATGAATTTAAACAATACTACAAGGACTGACAAAGCACGTCAGTTTCGCTGAACTCTGTTGGCAGATCGAAAACTCTCCGGTAAACTTTGCAAACATTGGATTCCGGGTTAAAATTAAAAAAACATCCGTTTTTTAATTTTCCCCGGAATGACAGTACGTTGCCCCCCCCCGGGAAATACGTCATCCCGGGGAACTTCCATGACCTGACGGTCACAACGAATGATGAACGTCTGCCGCGACTCCCCCTTTCGTAAAGGGGGCCGGGGGGATTTTTTATCGGGACTTTCATATAAAAATCGGAAAACGGATGTTTTCCGATTTTAACCCGGAATCCACTGTTTGCAGAAGTTTTCGATTTAATTTCATCTGAGGCGGAACCTTCCTGCTGCGTTAAAAAGTCGCATATTCATACAAGGAGAGAAAAATGAACACAAAACAGATCGCACTGTCCGAATCCCTGCTTGGCAAAGACACGGTTGAAATGCTGCATCAGTCACACCGGGATGCCTTGTGGATGCTCGAAAACCTGGGGGTGGGATGTCAGCAGCCGGAGATCCTGGAAGCCTTCCGGAAATATGAGGCTGACGGGAAGGCTATTATCTATGAGAACCGTATTTTTATTACCGAAGATATGGTAAAGGAGTGCCTATACTCTGTGCCGGGTGTGGATCAGTTTTTCGTGCCCAGGAACAGCTTTTTCATCGGCGGAACCGCACCCTATATCTATGACGATGCAAAAGGCGAGGGCGGTATTATTCCCACCCCGGAACATGTAGCACGTATTGCACAGATTGCGGAAAAACGGCGGATGGTGGCCGGCATGGGCCGGGGGGTAAAGCTCAAAGATGAAATCGAACAGATGAATATCATGATAGAACATTGCTCCAAACCCATATACTTTGCCGTAACTTCGGATGCTTCCCTGGAAAACGCCAAAGCAATCAATGCCAAGCGGGGGAAGATAATGATCGTGTTCTGCCTTACCCGTCCGCCCCTAGAGGTAAATGAGAATTTCTCCGAGCATTTTGTAAAAGTCGTGCGCGCGGGTCTCCCGGTCTGCATATCGGCCATGCCCCTGGCCGGGATCAGCGCGCCCTTCTGCTATAACGGCGTTATAAGCATGACCCACGCTGAAGTGCTTTTCGGTATCTGCGCTGCCCAGCTTCTTAATCCGGGGCATCCTGTCGTTCACGCTGGTTTTCCGACCATCGCTGACCCCCGTTCTGACTACAATCCCAACTACGGATTCAGAAGCCATCACCTGCTCAATATTCTCATGGCCCATCTGAACCTGATGCTTGACATCCCATCGTTTCAGAGCGGGGGGACCACCAATGAGGAACATGTCACCGAAAAAGCCCTGGCAGATGCAAAAGACGGGCAGGCCCTGGCTTTGAAATACGGTTTTCACATGATAAGGCATCCTTTTGCGTTCTTGCGGCATCTGGTGGATTTTTCCATCGCCAAACTGGAACATGCCCTTGAGATTGCCGAAGATGTCAGGCCGGAAGATGCACCGGAGGTGGAAATGCCCGGATATGATCCCGGGGGAATGGAATCTGTGCAGCGCATCGGTCTGGGGATGTATCTCAATGATCCGCTGACCACAGCCAACCTTGGAAAAATTTTTACGGATTAATATTAAAACTAAGGCGATTTCCAATAAAAAACATACCGGATTGAAGTTTGCAGTCCCGCCTTCAGGCGGTGTCATGCCGCCTGAAGGCGGGACTACAAACTGTACTTGGTATATTCTTTTCTGGAAATCACCTAAGTGCCCTGTTTCAGAAATAATGTCCGGGTTAAAACGAAGGAGTGCAAAGCTTGCTTTGCGCCACTGCGGGATTCCCCGCAAAGCAAGCTTTGCACTCCGCTGAATTTATAACCCGGACATCATTTCTGAAACGAAACACTATCCCACATCGTCACAGGCGCAAAAGTTTTTCTGCAAGAACATCGTTTACATCCCGTGTTTTCAAAGAAATCCGGATAAACCGTTCCGAAAGCCCCCTGAAATTTGAGCAGTTTCTGATGAGAATTCTGTCGTGCGACAGATCGCTGAACACCTCTTGAGCCGTATGATTTCCGAACAGCCTGGCAAGCATAAAAGAGGTGGTGCTTGGAAAAAGTCTTATACCCGAGGCGTTCATGAGCATCTCCTCAAATCGGTTTCTTTCAGCTTCGAGAAACACTCTTGTATTCTCAATGAACGCATCTGTCTCAGTTTTCTGCTCCATGAGATAAGATACAGCAGCCTGGGCCAGACTGTTCACACTCCACGGGAGGACATATCGCATGAATCTTTCAATTATATTTTCAGGCGAGACTAAAAACCCGATTCTCAGCCCGGGAACCCTGAAAATTTTGGACATGGAATTCAGAACAATAACATTCGGAAGGCCCCGGCCCATCATGCTCTGTTCGTCGCCGCTTTTCACAAAGGGAAGGTAGGATTCATCAATAATAAAATACGTCTTGGGACGAGATTTGCAAAGCCATTCAAGCTCATCTGCGGGAGTCAGAACGCCGGTCGGGTTGTTGGGATTGCAGATAAAAACAGTGTCAGATCCCTCCGTATTTTTCTGAACCTGACTGATATCCGCTTTGAATCCGAAGGATTCTTCTGCGATTAAAAATTCGTGACTGACGTTGTGCATGGCGCATGCATCCGCATAGTCCGAGTACGTGGGGCCGAGGATACATGCTCTTTTACTTTCAAGAGCCAGGGGGATGGTGTAAATAAACTGGGTAGTTCCGTTCCCTGCAAGAATGAGATGCGGATCAACACCGTATCGCCCGGCAAACGCATATGCCGCATTTTTGGCGTCAACTTCAGGCAGAGCAGCTATCGCATTCATGTTCTCTTTAAGAAACGCCGCAAGTCCGGGCGGAGGGCCGAGAGGATTCACGTTGCTGCTCATGTCAGTAATCTCAGACGGAGCGCACCCGAGTTGCTGCGCCATGTCATAAATATTTCCGCCATGACCGTTTATCATGCCGTACCTCCCATTGAAACCATTAAAAAAAGAACGGATTCTGTTATTTCATTCATTGCTCCCAGCATGTCTCCTGTGATGCATCCCATACGTCTCTTGTAGTATAGAAGAATCAAGACTGTCAGGATCACAAACACCAAATTCAGCAACAGCCCTCTCCATCCTGCAAAAAGCGAGAGGAATGCAACCGCCAGAACGCCCCAGAAAGCTGAAATGCCAAGGGAATCCTCAAAAAATGCGTGCCCGGTTCCACCCTCCGGTCTTCCATATGCGAAGTATTTAAAGCCGAACATCATTGCACCCCTTGCATAAGCAGGTATGATGACAAGCAGCAGATGCCGGTGGGTATCCAGGCTCATAATACCGCCCCATTTCACGGACAGTCCGCAGACAATGGCGACAAGTCCCATCACGCCGATCCGGCTGTCTTTCATGATGGCAAGGGCTTTTTCCTTTGGCCTGTTTCCGTAAAGGCCGTCCGCTGTGTCTCCCAGACCGTCCAGGTGGAGTGACCCGGTAAGGATGGCAAGAAGAATCACATCAAGCAGCGCGGTAACGGACCCTGACCATAATCGTGAAACAGCCAGATCAAAGGCACAAAGCATCAGACCCAGCATCAGGCCGACAATTGGGAAAAATTCAACCATCCTCTTGTCAAAAGTTCCTGGTTTGCCTATAGGCAGTATTGTAAGAAATTGTATCGCAGAAATCAGTTTTTTCATTTAGTTATCGTTTGGGTTCAATTTAATTTCCGGGAGAGGAACCGGTTTTTTTTTATTACCAAAAAAAAGCCGTGTTTTCTGTATCAAACAGGACACGGATAAACACGGAAATCCGGTTTTCTGATCACAGGACGCTAAACGAATATAAAAGGAGAATTTATGTAATAAAATCTGTGTTTATCCGTGGTTATCCGTGTCCCATATGGCGGCAGTCCGTTGTTTTTCCGACAGCCTGTAATCCTATGTCATCCGAATCGTAATAGCTTAAAATGATGCTGCAACCTTTTCTTTTGCTACACTTTTTTCTGATGTTTGCTTGTTACGGCAGAAGCAGATTTGAAAACCATTTCAATACTCCGGGAAGTTTGTCGCGGAGTGCGAAGCCTGATTTGCAAGAATCCTGGCTTCGGCGTGAGTTCAGTCGAGTCGTCGAACGACAGGCAAAGCAAGCTTTGCACTCCGCTGAATTTCCGGAACAAAGCACTAAGGCGATTTCCAAAAATAAATATACCAGTTTGTAGTTCCGCCTTCAGGCGGCGTGATACCGCCTGAAGGCGGAACTACAAACTGGTATATTCTTTTCCGGAAATCGCCTTAGTTATTCAGTTGTAGCGGACAACTGACTCATTTCTGCAATTTGTATCCTTCCGGCACTTTGAAAAGGTCTTTGCTTAAAGACTTTTTTTCAACTTTTTTCAAAGTCGTTACGGTTTTCATTCCCATCATGTTCATCACAATCATGATCGGAAATCCGTCCAGCTTGCTGATTATGCCAACCATATTTGTCTGACCCAGCATCGGGCTTTTCTCAAACATTTTTTTCATCTTTTCGGTCATCTCCCTGAATTCATCATATCCCTCTACATCCTTGGAGAGCCAGTATTCGCTTTCTTCGCCCATCAGCTTCATGATATATTTTTTGCACTTGTAGCCGGAAATCTCCTTTGTTTCATCCGTGGAAGATATCTGAACATCTTTCGTCATGCCTTGGATGAATGCCTGCCCCATACCTCCGTCTTCTCCTTGGGACATAACGTCGAACTTTGTATAGGTTTTATTCCCGGGATTAAGGTGGTATATTGTCATGGCGTCAAAATTCATGATCATGGTGCCGTCGGTTGTATCTGTACGGGATGCATACGCGGTGAGGTAATTTTTCACCGTATCTGTTCTGGGTTTGAACTGATCAGCCGCTTTATCCCGTATGTGTTCGGGTAATGCCTCCAGACCTTTCGGCATACCTTTGGTTTCCATTACATCTTCCCAGTAAAGATCTCCGTGAACTGTCGGCAATACAGTGATAAAAAGCAGTAAAGTTAATGATATCAAACGCATTTGTTTCATTTTATGTTCCTTTCATTATGTACCGGGGTTATCATCCAGGCACTTTTCAGGTGTTTCCCGGAAGTGCCTCCGAATGAGCCTGTCGAACGGATTGACAAATCCCAAGCATTTCCGGCGCCAATCCGCCGGGAGTTTCAGATAATTTACAAGCTGTACTGCTGATAATTCCCTAATAACAGATGGGGAATAATTCTACAAGGATTTTGTATAAGAAATATAAGAAAGGAAAATTAGCCGGTCGCTACAAAATCTGATGGCTCGGATTTCGAGATTTGACCTTGTTTCCAAACTCTGTGCAGTCTCGGCATAAATGCGAGGCTGAAAGCTGAAGCAGCCTGAAGGCAACTGATAAAACGGAGTGCCAAACTTGTAGTTTGGCAAGTCTTGTAAGCAGCACAGTTTGCCAAGCTGAAAGTTTGGTACTCCGTTAAAGTTCGGCGAGCCTTCAACGGAGTGCCAAACTTGTAGTTTGGCAAGTCTTGTAAGCAGCACAGTTTGCCAAGCTGAAAGTTTGGTACTCCGTCAAAGTTCGGCGAGCCTTCAACGGAGTGCCAAACTTGTAGTTTGGCAAGTCTTATAAGCAGCACAGTTTGCCAAGCTGAAAGTTCGGCGAGTCCGGATAAGCAGACGGCTCGGATTTGTCAATCCGAGCCGAGCAAAGAGGGGATTTCAAAAGGTTTTAGCGATAACCTACCCATACCCGCTTTTCAACCCAGTGTCCCGCTTCATCTTTAATCCTGATCCATTTACCCGGAACCCATTTGCCCCTGCGGTTGTAGTGCCCCGGATTCCAGACTTTCTTATGTTTTGCCGGAACCCATATTTTTCTGAACTCCCAGTGTCCCCGGCGGGAAGGCGGAGGCGGCGGGCAGTCATAAACACGCGGCGAGGAATATTCCCGATATCTCTGGGGCGGATAGCCGGGGGAACGCTCCTGTGCGGCAGCTTTAAGATTGCGATGGTGTTCCGAAATAATGGCATGTCCCAGCATCGCGGCTCCGACACCTATGGCCACTCCCTGCCAGCGGTGTCTCTGTTTGGAACCTGCCAGAACCGGGGGAGCCAGAAGGGAAAGACATACAACCATGACAATTGACGAAATCAGAATTCTTTTCATTTTTACCTCCTTTTCTTTTTTAGTTCTTTGCCTGCAACGCAGATTTCAAAAGCACCTTTTTATCTTGTCAGATTATTCTGTTGCGGATTTTCCTGTGATATATCTCTCGCAGAGGCGCGGAGCCGCAAAGAAAACATTTTTATAAAAGGGTATCGAAATCCACGTTACAACTTTGTCCGATTTACTGCCTTTACTTCCTCAGACACCGTTTTTCAAAAAAAGTTCAAAAAGAATTTGAGATATTGAAAAGAAGATAGCCGCCTTTATGCCTGGGGCCTCCCACGGTAATCGTTCCCCGGTTCAGAAGCTGAATTACCGTCTGAAATATCTGCCGCTTTTTTTTAAATATTTCAAGCCGGAGTTCTGCCCTTTCCCCTTTTATCCGTATAGGGGTAATTTTCAGTACCCTGTTTTTCGGGAGCGAAGCTGTACCGGTTTCTTTCATGCCGAGCTTCATCCTGTTCTGGCTGAGAAGCCGATATGAAGAGTATTTGAACACTGATTGCAGTTCCCGTATCAGTTCGGATAAGCGGGGGTCAGCATACGCGGAATCCTGTGAGGCCAGGACTGTTTTAACAACAATATTTATCCCGGGCCCGGCCCATGCTGATTCTGTAAGCCCTGTTACCAGAATCAGAAGCAATAATAAAAGGACGGGAGCAGGGTGTCCGAAACGACCTGACAGGACATATTTCATTCTGAATCCCCTGTGTTTGGAAATTTTGTTACGATTTACGATCTGACGGACAGAAATCGTAAATCGTCTGAATTTAACCAGCCTTATTATCAGCGGTTTCGTTAAACCAGATAATTGTCTGACGCGATTCAGGTGTTTCTATAATTATGACAGATGAAATGTCTCCTGTAAAGGAATTTATGATAGCACTGGGGCCGGACACCGGTACAGGGGATTTTACAAGTGAAAAAAAGAGGATAAATATTGCAACCAGCGCACCGGCCGGGATAAGGAGCCTTTTGGGTGCAAAAAGGGATTTCAATTTTATCTGCCAGGGAATCCGGTCATTACGGATTCGTTCCAGTACGTTATCTTCAATATGGTCGAACCGGGTCCCAGAGACCGTTTTCTCGAAATTATCGGCAACAAGGGCAGAGAGAGACTGATTCTCCCGCAGTGCTTTCTGACAGGAAGGACAATCCCTGAGATGCTTACTGACCCGGGCATGTTCATCCGGTCCGAGTTCCTGGTCAAAAAACCGGTTTAACAGGAGCGGATTACATTTATCATGATTTTTTTTCATGAGATTTTTTCCCCTGTAAAGCGCAACTTATAATATCACGAAGGTTCCCAGTGGCATTGTCTGCCTGTCTTTTCTTCGGTTAAAAAAAGTTGCACATGGCATAATTTATATCGTGAATCGTGAATCGTGAATCGTGAATCGTGAATCGTGAATCGTAAATCGTGAATCGTAAATCGTGAATCGTGAATCGTGAATCGTAAATCGTAAATCGTGAATCGTGAATCGTAAATCGTAAATCGTGAATCGTGAATCGTGAATCGTGAATCGTGAATCGTAAATCGTGAATCGTAAATCGTAAATCAGAAATAGTAATTCTTCAGCAGCTCTTTCAGCTTCTTCCGGGCATAAAAAAGGCGGGAACTTACGGTTCCCCTTCTTATCTTCAGAACATCGGCAATCTCATCATATGAAAGTCCTTCTGCTTCCCTGAGTACAAAAACAGTCCTTGCATCTTCCGGCAGCTTGTTCAGATTTTCCCACACAACCTTTTCAATTTCCTTTTTATCATAAAGTTTCCCCGGATGATAGTCATCTGTCCCCAGTTCCGGGGCATCCCATTCATCTTTTTCAAGAGGCTGATGGCGCCATCTGAATCTTCGTTTCCACCTTCTCTGCCAGTTCAGACACTGATTTACGGTAATCCGGCGGAGCCAGGTGGAAAGAGCCGAGTCTTTCCTGAATGTATGAATATTCTGCCAGACTTTAAAAAAAACTTCCTGAACGATATCCAGGCTTTCCTCTCTTTCCAGGGTGATACCATAAGCAATATTGAAAAGCCTGGTCTGATATTTACGGATAAGGACCCGGAATGCCTCCTCATCTCCTTCTTTGAGAAGAGAAACCAACCTGTCTTCATCCCATACATCTGTATTTACTTTATCAGACACCGGTTACCAGGAAAAACTCATTTTATTTTCAGGTTGAATCGGAGTACAAAGCTTGCTTTGTAATAAATGCAAGTTTGGGCCATGATCTTCGTTTCGACCAGCAATCTGCTCCTTGACCACCCACCTGCTCCCGATGAATTGACAAATCCGGCGGTGGTATGGCTCGGATTTGTCAATCCGATAATTTCTGACCTGATCGGAAGCATACACAGGGAATTCAAAATGGTCAAGCCAAATCCCAGGTTCTTGTGAAAGCCTTTGTCTTGCGAGTTCATGCAGATAATGAGATATAAAAAATATGCTCACTTGACACCTGACTTCTTTTCATATAACTATAAATATAGAAAATGCTCCTGAATCGCCCAACGGATTGACAAATCTGCTGATATTTTCGAGCAGCCGGATTTGACAATCCGGCGGGAGAACGAATTTGCAAGTTGTATTGTACTGCTGACTTTCATATGATTTCAGGTTGGTACCCGGTATTTCCGATAAGGCCCGTCTTTCTGATCCGTATTTTTCCACAAAAAAGACCGGCACGGGGTTGGGGCTTACCATTGTAAGCTCAATTATCGCAGATCACAGCGGCCGGATCAGGGTGCAGGACAACGAGCCGTTAGGAGCAAAATTTATTATAGAACTCCCTGACTCGTAATCCGTCAAACCCAGCGCATACATTGAGTTTATGAAGGCAAATTCAAAAGATCACTTTCTCCGCGTAAGGAGAAGAGCAAACTTTGTCATTGTCAGGATTCTGATTCTCTGCGTGTTCTTCACAGGATGTGTGGATACCACATCTCCGCAGATTGACGCAGTTAAAAGTGCGATAAGCCGATCTGCGGGATATCTCGCGGACAATACTGAAAAAAATGGAATGTTCAAGTATCGCATCAACATGGATCCCGCCACTGAGGTGAAGGAGAGATATAACATCTTACGACACGCTGGCACTATATACGCTATGTGCATGTATTATCAGTTATATCCTGATGTGAACTTGCAATCTGCAATAGAACGGGCAGGCAGATACCTGCGAGATGAGGCCATACACCCGATACCGGGCAGGGATGATATGCTAGCGGTCTGGTCAGAACCTGAAGTCAATAGAAGCGGCAAACCACTTCAGGCAAAACTCGGTGGTACGGGTCTCGGCCTTGTGGCTCTGTTGAGCTTGGAGAATATCCGCCCCGGATTCACACCACTTTCTGATCTTCAGTCACTTGGCCGATTCATAGTGTATATGCAAAAAGAAGACGGGAGGTTCTATTCAAAGTTTATTCCTTCGAAGGGAGGGCGTTGGGATAAATGGCAATCACTATATTACCCCGGCGAAGCCGCATTGGGATTGCTCATGCTTTACGAAAAGGATGCCTCAGACGTTTGGATTGAGTCGGCTGCCAAGGCTTTGGCGTATATGGCTCGCAGTCGTAAGAACAGAACTGATATACCTGCTGACCATTGGGCACTTCTGGCTACCAAAAAGATGCTCTCCCTTGAAAACAAGGATGAACTGCCTGTATCAAGGAACTTGCTGATAAGCCATGCAGTCCGGATCTGTGACACTATACTTCAAAGTCAAATAGTAAATCCTGAACGACCTGAATATGACGGTGGATTCTCGAAAGATGGTCGAACAACTCCCACAGCTACACGCTTGGAGGGGTTACAAGCGGCTCTTTCTTTTCTCCCTCCCAATCATAAAGTACGGAAGTGGATCGAGTCCTCTGTAACTCTCGGAATAGCCTTCTTGCTTCGAGCACAAATAATTGAAGGAGAATTTGTCGGAGCATTCCCCCGGGCAGTAGGTAAAATAAGTAAAAATATCCCAAATGCAGACAAGTTTAATCGTCGCTCAACTGAAGTACGGATTGATTACGTGCAACACGCTTTAAGTGCGATGATCCAATATTTACATCTCATGAATGACAAGAAATAGTGACCGGACAGTAGAAAATTCTCGAATAATATCAGTAAAGTTCTTTTAACTTGAAATCATTCGGTGTGAAACCGAGAAACCTGTCAGTTTGTTTCTAATTGATATCCCACTGAAAAGCGTGTCATTGAAGGTTTTTTTATTTCCAAACGGAAGCCAACTGACAAATTCTATAACGCCTGCAACGGATTTCGCCTGAATAAATCAAGACCATATAGACCATATGGAAATTCGTCACGGAGATGGTAAAAGCTCCTTTTCGCCACTTCAGCAGGGTCGTTTGTACTAGCTGACAATCGCGCCGTCACGAATTGTCGGATGGTTGAAATCGCAATAAAATGTTTCTGTTAACGCATCGTTCATCATCATCTGTCTCCTTTACGATATCTGATCTCCGGTTTTTTGTCTGGCAGGCCGGATATATTCCGTTTTTATTGATCTGAGATACCGCCAGTGGGTTTTACGTAAACGCGTTGATCGCGCATCCATGTAACAATCCTCGCATAATTTTTCCGTTCGATGTTCATATCCGTCTGTTTCGGAAATTTTCTTAAGGCACTTTCCGCATCTCATCATTTTTAACCTCGGTCATTGGATTACAGAAAATTGATTAGTATGGGAACCTGCTCAAATCGCATCCTAACTGAGTTGAATGAAGTTCTCCATTGCCACAGATCGCCAGTTGGTCTTGATAGTTTTGATAATATTAAGGCCATGTTATATATTTATCAATGAGATGCATTTTAAGAAAGGTTATTTTCCATTCTCCGTTTTCCTTTATTGTTGTCAGTCCGGTTTTTCCAACTCCTTTATCATAAAACATTGTAATCTCATAAATGTTCCCATCCGTTAAATGGGATACATCAGTTTTTCTGATATCTGTCTTGTTAATTGTCCGGTTTTCCGTCAGCTTGTCCCAATCGTAGCAACTTCGGAGAACGGGCTTCCGGTTTGGAAAACTTATTTCTACTGCGGATTTGTCAATTTTTGAAAGATAACTCTCAAAAGTTTTGAAATCACCGGCATTGGCAGCCATGATTGCCGTCCTGATTAATTTAATATCTTTTCTGATGTCATTGTTTCCATCTCCAAATGAATCAATATAATTATGAATCAAATCTATTTTTAAAAAGGTTATTTTCCATTCTCCGTTTTCCTTTATTGTTGTCAATTTAAGCTTTCCTGTCCCTTTTTCATAATAAATTGTAACTTTGTAAATCACTCCTTTTGTCATTTTAATTGCAGGAATTTCCTTGATATCAAGACGTTTAATCGAAGTATTCCCTGTTATTTTATACCAGTCAATATAGGCGGAATGAATTTTTCGCTGTCCTGAAACAGCTTTTCTGATTCCTGGCTTATCTAACTTTGAAAGGCAACTGTCGGCAGTTTTAAAATCTCCTTTATTAGCTGCCATGATTGCTGTTTTTATAATTTCAGCACTGCCGCTTTTATCATTATCGCAGGCGCAAATCAGAAAAAATAAGCTATGAAGAATAGCTATCCTTATAATAATCCTGAATTTAATTTTGGTCATGACTAATCCCTCCGTCAGGCAGCAGATATTTAACTTCCAAAGAATGCCGTAATGTCAGTAGATCGAAAAGTTTCGGGTAAACCTTGATAAACAGCGGATTCCGGGTTAAAATTAAAAAATTTCCGTTTTTTAATTTTCCCCGGGATGACGATTTAACGTACTGTCATTCCGGGGAAAATCGAAAAACGGATGTTTTCCGATTTTAACCCGGAATCCATTGTTTGCAAAAGTTTTCGATCTACTGAATGTTTCCCATCTTGAATACCATAAGCATGGGTTGTATTATCAGATTTGCAGGATAAAATCTGTCGGGATCGGGTATTAATTTGTCGGGACAGGGCAGAAAAACAAATTATCGCCGTACATTTTTTCACACACGGCTCGGAGCATGATAAAGCCGGATGCAATCGGAAATCTTCAGTCCTTTTATGTATCTCACTGGAACGGTTTCATATACTCAGCAGATGAAAAATTCCTGATTTATCCGAAAAAGTTCGGAGTTCCGCCTTCAGGCGGTCCCTGTGAAAATAGGATCTGATTTGAGAAAATCCGCCAGATGACGTATCAGAAGCGGCCACAGCCTCGGGTAATCAAGGCCATGCCCCCATTCCGGTACGATAACTAACTCCGCATTATGCACAGCTTCTGCAATAGCCCTGCCATGTACGGGCTGAACTAACGGATCTGACTCTCCATGCAGTACAAGCGTGGGCACTTCAACTTTGTGTAATCGTTCCTGCCTGCTACCGTCTGCCAGCATGGCCACACTCTGGCGTAGAAAGCCTATAGGATGAAAACAACGGTCATAGCTCTGAGCGGCAGTTTCAGCCCGGCACTCAGCATCGTAGAACTCTGATCCTCCTGAAAATACGTTGAAAACCCAAACTATATGCCTGATATATTCTTCCCGCGTCTGAGGCGGCGGCGTTGCCATGACTGCCTGAACTTCGGGTGCGGGGGGAGGCAGATGCAGGCTCCCTGTGCTGGAACCCATGCAAATCATACTGCTTAATCGCCTTGAAAATTCAAAAGCCATGTTCTGAGAGATCATGCCGCCCAGTGAAAATCCGCAGGCACAGGCTTTCTGAATCTCCAGTGCATCCAAAACGCTGACAGCATCAGCCGCCATATCCTGTAAGGTGTAAGGAGGGGAGATGGAGGTCTCCTTAAAATAAGCACCCCAGGTAGCCAGAAGATTCGGAATTTTCAATAAATCCGGTTTGGTGGAAAAGCCTGAGTCGCGATTGTCGAAACGAATCACAAAGAGATCGCTATCAGCCAGCATCCGACAAAATTTTTCCGGCCATGCGACCATCTGCTCGCCAAGCCCGGAAATCAGCAAAAGAGCCGGATGGTCTGCCTTGCCGAAGGTTTCGTAATAAATTTGAACAGAGTTGCTCGTGAGAGGCATTGAACAGATTCTCCTGATAATTAAATAAAGATTTTTGTTTCAGCCGGTTCCCCATACTCATTTACACGGTCCCGTATCATTCCCTCAAGGACACCGAGGCTTTCATTGGTCAGTGCTCCGGGATCACAATATCTGATGCAGTTAAAGCAGAACAGACAGTTATCCCCGAGTTTTGGTAACGGATTCAGTGAAATGTTCTGAACAGGACATTTTTCCGCACATATGCCGCATTCCGTACATTTTTCATCATCAAGCTTTGTCGGGGGCATAGCCTGTCGCAACGCTGCCAGATTCCATGCTTTGGCATGATCCCGAACTTTTCCCGGCTGATAATTGAGCACTTCAGGATCTGCAAAATTCTCAGCATCAGGATTGCTAATTTTGTCCGAAACAGATTCAATCAGTTTTTTAATAAGTTTTTCATCGTCAGGCCCGGGGTGTCCGTTTCCCAGCGGGCTTTTACTTGACCATAATAAGGAATGAACAGCAAGTATTTTTGCAGCCCCGGGAATTCTGTAGCCCCGCTCGGTCAAAAGTCTTGCCATTTCATAAAGTCCTATGCCTGATGTCACAGCTCCGTAGGTTACAAAAGGCACCGCAAAAGCTCCCTCTGCTTTGGGCAGATTTGATAAAAAGTCTTCCACCGGAGGAACTATATGGCAGGCATAGACAGGTGAGCCAATCCACAGACAGTCTCCTTTTTTCAGGCGATTGCTTGCGGAGTTAAAAATATCTTCCGATTTGACAACACTGAGATCAGATGATTCTACATCGTGCCCGCCCTTGGTAAGCGTCTCAGCAATGAAATCTGCTACTTTTTTCGTGGTCCCTGCGGGAGAGAAATAGCAAATAGTTGATTTGAATTTTTTCATGTTTCCCTTTCTGATACGTTATGTGAAAGTGTCTCGACGGGTGTGTCCCACCTTTTGCACACAGATTCGGGACATATCATGAGACAATACGAAAATAATTAACATTTTCAATATAATAAACAGTGTCCCACCTTTTGCACAGAAGCTGATTATCCGGGTATACGGATTCCGCTGCTTTCGGATATAAAGATATTTTATCAGTATTTTCAGGTTTATGATCTGAAATTCCGCCCCGGGAGTTTTCGTTCTGATCAGCCATTTTGTGCAAAAGGTGGACACACCCCTCAAATCGCATCCTAACTGAGTTGAAGAGTACTTCCAGCCCTTTTTCATTTACACCTGACATAATGAAAACGGATTCAACAACGACCCTATTCTTCAAAGGGTAATCTCACCCATGTCTTAAAGACAGCTTTTCAATCATTCTTACAAATCCGGTTCCAAGTGCGTAAATCGCCTCTATGCCGCAGTTGTTTTCGGCGGTGGAATCGAAAAACAGACTGAGATCAGACTCAAGACCGTCTCCCGGCCTCCAGTAGCAAATCAGCATGGGTATTCTGGGCAAAGGGTGCAACACCAGTGAAATATCCGATTCATAATGATTTCTCACCTGTTTTCCATTGAAAATACGGATCAGATCCTCAAACAGATCCGTGTAGGTGTCGGCGACTTTTTTCAATGGAATTTCACATCGTTGTCGGAAAAGCCTCTGCCAGATTTTGCCCGTTTTCAACTCCCGGAAGGGAACCCAGTTTCCTGAAACAGGAAGACCTTCACAGTCCAGAACATAAGTGATCACGAGGATGGCTACCCATGGATTGATATGAATGTCGGATATCAGGCTTCCATCCGAACAGACAATGAAACTTTTGCCGAATATCTTCAATGTTAGCTGATCGTTTGAAAATGATCCCCCCACTTTCGGAGCAGCGGAGGAAAGGTCTGTGGCCAATAGTTTTTGCTTAAGTTCCTGAACAATTTCCTCCTGATCCTGTTCGACGGTTTTTTGTTTTTCAATGTTACCGCCAGACTCTCGGATGATTTTTTCATCAAGATGCGGGCACTCATCCAAATGCTTTTGCCCCTTGAACACCGAAGCGGCAAACGCCAGACATGTTTTTTCGAGGCAGTCCCCGCAGTTTGATTTGTTGAGGAGCTTAAAAACATCCATTACGTTCTTCAATTGTACCATATTTGCATTCCTTTCCGACGACCATCTGGATAATGATCAACCATCTGTATGTTCAAAAAATTTTCTGAATAGAAAGCCCGAGTTCTGCCACTGCGTACCTTCCGCCTTGAATAAATACCATGGCGCGGAACCCCGAGTCCGAGTTCCATGCCGTAAAGCATGGGTTGTATTATCAGATTTGCAGGATAAAATCTGTCGGGATCGGGTATTAATTTGTCGGGACAGGGCAGAAAAACAAATTATCTCCGTACATCTTTTCACATACGGCTCGGAGCATGATAAAGCCAGATGCAATTGGAAATCTTCAGTCCTTTTATGTATCCCACTGGAACGGTTTCATATACTCAGCAGATGAAAAATTCCTGATTTATCCGAAAAAGTTCGGAGTTCAGGCGGCCCCTGTGAAAACAGATACTTCCGCACACATGCCGGGCCCCCTGAAGGCGGAACTCCGAACTTTTTCCCCAGTAGATGGAAATTTACGCGAACAGTGGATTCCGGGTTAAAATTAAAAAATATTCATTTTTTAATTTTCCCGGAATGACAGAGAATTATATAATCCTGGCAGACGCCTGTCCTGAAATATTTTTGAATGGTTAAAGCTGGCGGAAGCCCCAACTGCCGGGTTATATGGTGTTTTTTTTGCCTTTCAGACATTTCCGGGTAGATGCGCCTGTTACCAGACGCACCCACAGATCCGGACGTGAAGATTTCCCTCATCCGGTTCCTCGGTTCCGAAGGTTTTCACCCCTTCGGAAATCAGACAGGCACGACCCCGTCTGACGCATAACTTTTGCTGCTCTTCAGATGTTATGGATTATTCTTGGCAAGGGTAACGGAAAGTCTGAAATTATTTTCTCATACTTCTCCCAGCTCAGTCAGCCCTTGTGACTCCGGCGACTCAGCCAGAACCGCCACGCCTTCACCGCATGATTGCGAACGGTTTCCAGCGCCCTGTAGTTGCTTCGCACTCCGAAATACCGGTAGTACCCCCGCAACTTCTCGCAGAGTGCCCTATACTGTTCTTTCAGCGGTTTGTGACGATTCCTCATACACCGGTCCCACAGCGTTTTCAAAAAACGCATCAGGCGTTTCTTTGCTGTCTTCTTCTTTATCACCCGGTATCCCCGGAGGGATTTTGCCCAATAAAACGTAAAACCGAGAAAATCGAATGTTTCGGGTTTGTACTTTCCGGCTCTGTCCGGTTTCCCGAACTTCACCAGCTTCGTTTTCCTCATATTCAGAGAAAGACCGAACCGCCCGAACCGTTTCGGCAGCACTTCCGTTATCCTCAGTGCGTCCGACTTCGCCTCAGGACCGATTATGAAATCATCCGCCCATCGGATAATGAAACATCTCCCTTTCATTCGTGGCCTTACCTCTTTTACAAACCAGTCATCCGGTACATTGTGCAGGAATATGTTTGCCAGAAGGGGGGAGATTACGCCACCCTGCGGTGTCCCGCTTTCCGAACGGCTCAGGTTCCCGTTTTCGAGTACTCCGGCATTCAGCCATTTTCCGATCAATCTCCGTATTCCGCCGTCATTTACCTCCGGCTTATTATATCCTGCAACAGTCTGTGGTTTATATTGTCGGAAAATCCGCTCACATCCGCATCCGCGATCCGGTTAATGTTCAGTTTCAGGCACTGTTCACGGAGTTCGTGAATTGCCTTATGCTGACTGTGACCTTTTCGAAATCCGTGGGAAAAGTCATAAAAATCAACGTCATATATGACGTTTAAGATGGTTTCCGTCGCCTTCTGAACAATTTTGTCCTCCGGTGCCGGGATTCCAATCGGACGTTTTCCTCCGTCCTCCTTTTCCAGCCAAATCCGTTTTACCGGTGTTGCAGCGTACTGACCTCTCCGCAGCCGCTGATACAGATTACAGAGGTTTTCATCGAGATTTTCGGCATATTGTTTCGCCGACACCCCGTCAACTCCGGCAGACTTACTTTTCCTCACCAGCCGGAACGAATCTCTCAGCAACCTGAGATCAATCCGATGTGTAAGAGAAGTAAACACCATGTCCGGATTCTTTTCCGCCGGCATTCTGATCTTTCCGAACGAATTCTCGCCGGTCGGGTGGGACTTTCGCAGAAAACTGCGATCATCCACCGGGTGACATTACCGAATTTCAAGAGTTTACACCCGATTCCTTCGGTCTGGATTTATCTTGGCACGATCATTTTCCGGTTCGCGGTTCCGCGTTCAGGCGGCTGCCGAAGGCGGAACTGCGAATCCGGAGTGTCAGCCGCCTTTATTCCGATATGAAAGATGCCGGAAAAAGAATATGATTCCGATAATTCCGTATCTTTCGCGGTTAAAAATCAGTTTTACGGTATTTTCTTTATTGGAAATCGCCTTATTATCAGAACCCCAGCATAAATTCTACATCCTTTTCATCAAGTGATTTTATAGACGCACCATCGCTTGAGATCAGGCTGTCAAAGAGTTCGCTCTTTCGTTTCTGGAGTTCCAGTATCTTTTCTTCAATGGTTCCCCTTGTGATCAGTTTGTAACTGAAGACTGTTTTATCCTGACCGATGCGGTGCGTTCTGTCAATGGCCTGATTTTCCGCTGAGATATTCCACCAGGGGTCAAATATGAAGATATAATCCGCCGCTGTGAGATTAAGTCCGAGCCCTCCGGTTTTAAGGGTCATCAGGAAAACCTTGTAAGTATCATCATTCTGAAACTTTTCCACAAGTGTTCGCCGATCCCTTGTGGCTCCGGTCATTATCAGGAAATCAATCCCCGTGTTATCAAGGTCTTCGCCAATGCAGTCCAGTGCATTCAGAAAATTCGCGAACACAAGGACTTTGTGATTATTCGCGACAACTTCGGAAATATTGTCCATGAGAACCTCACGTTTCGGCGAAGTGATCTCATTTTCACTCCTGGATTCCGGCACGGAGGCAATCTGGCGAAGTTCGCTCAGGGCCTGGAGGATAAAAAAGCGGGATTTGCCCATACCGTTTTTTGCGATCTGTGATTTTACGGTTTCATAATAAAACCTGCGCCGTTGTTCATAAAAAAGTTTCTGATCGGGCGTCATTTCAATATAAAGAGTCTGCTCAATCTTGTCCGGGAGGTCTTTTAAGACATCCTTTTTTAACCGCCTCAGGATAAAGGGATATATCTTTTTCCTGAGTTCACGGAGCGCGTCTTTATCGTCTTCTTTCTGGATGGGGATCGCGTAATTCCTGTTAAAATCATCAGCAGAACCGAACATTGACGGATTCAGAAAGCGGAAAAGGGAGTACAACTCTCCCAGGTTATTTTCAATAGGCGTTCCGCTCAGAGCCAGGCGGTGTCTGGTCTTCAGAAGCATTACAGCCCTTGAAGTCTGGGAATGCGGATTCTTTATAAGCTGGGATTCATCAAGAATGACGTAATAAAATTCTTGGTCCTTCAGTTTCTCAATGTCATTACGGATCATCGCATAAGTGGTCAGAATCAGATGATTTTGACTTGCCTCCCCCGGATCGCGATTCATGCCGTGATAGGTGTAATATGAAAGATCGGGCCTGAATTTAGTGATCTCGTTTTCCCAGTTGAAAAGCAGACTCTTGGGGACGATGATCAGGGAAGGTATTTTTTTCTCCGGGCAGACGGACGCGAGCAGGGAAATAGCCTGCAGGGTTTTCCCAAGTCCCATATCATCTGCCAGACATCCGCCCAATGAATGCTTGTGAAGATATCTCAGCCACTTATATCCCTGTTTCTGATATCGCCTGAGTTCCGCATTCAGCTTGGGAAATGCGGGCTTTGATTTACTGATATTGTTGAACCCTGAAAAAATCTCCCTCGAACGTATGAAGGATTCCTGGGCGATTTTCTCGTCAATCAGTTCTTCGATAATCGGAAGGTCAAATAAAGATAGCCTCACATTTTCCCTGTGCTTCTTAAATATACGGTTCAGCTTGTTCATATAATTTTTACTGATAATCGCATGAGTTCCGTCATTCAGGGAGATATAGGAATCTTTCCTGTACTGGTTCAGAGCGTCGAAAAGAGAGATGGACTGACCCTCGATATCAAGGCTTGCGTCACCTTCCAGAAAATCTATCCCGTGGGATAAGTTCAGGGTTAACCTGGGTTTAACCGCCCTGACTTTATAAGTTTTCAGTTTTTCAGCACCCAGAATTGTAAAACGCGTAATGAGATGAGGCAGTTCTTTCTGAATAAATTCTTTTGCCAGATTCTCATCAATTACAAACACATTATCGAATTCAAAATAATTATTGCTGTGTTCGAGGGATTTTTTATGTTTTTTAAGCAGCTTTTCAATCTCGCTGAAACAGGATCGGCTATCTTCATGAATGACATCGCTGACAACGATTTTTTTATCCAGGTCATTCAGCGATGCAATCCTGGTAATATCGTAATTCTCCAGAAAATCTGCATCAAAACCGGGTAAAGCACGGGATATCCTTAAATGCAGAGTGTTCAGTTCATCCACTTTTTCAATGATCATAGTCGGACGGGTGTGCGCGGGAGAACCTTCTGCAATCCTGTAATCCTGGTAACGGACGGAGATATTCCTGAAAGAAGAGAAGAGTAAGGACAGGTATTTTTCCAGGTGTGTGGGAAGTAATGCGGTTTCAAATATCCGGATATCCTTAAAATTCGAACTCAGCGGCTGAATCCGGTAGATTTTACCCTGGGCGAACGCATGCCTTTCATGTAAAAATGAAATTTTTTCAAACTGTTCTCCCTTATAAGAAAGAAGAATCTTAGTCTCTGAAAATTTTTTTTTATCTTCTATACGGACGACAATTTTTGCAGTCCCTTCTGCAAAACAGATGGGATTCAGTTCTGTGTCAACAAAATTATCACAATACTGTAATTGCCAGATCAGGTATTCGTTTTCAGCCAGATAAATTCTGTCGTTCGGGGATTCCCAGTCAATGCGAAAGCTGTTTCTGGCTTTTACCTCTTCAATGAATTTTAACACATTGCGGGTGTGACCACTGGCGTATTCGTAATCCGGGTCAATCTCTCTTTGTTTTTCGTCAATGACCCTGATATACGCGCCGTTTTCATCAAAGACCAATTGAAAAAACACAGCAGAAGTAATTTTATGCTGCCTGATTCCCGGTTTTTTACGCTTTAATTTTTCAAAGATATCAAACGTATCTTCTGACATGCTTACCTTATATTCTATGTTCTGAACTGGTGATCAGAAAAAATTTAATGCCCCGAAATGCTCGCTTGGGATTGACAAATCCCAAGCATTCGACTGAACTCACGCCGAAACCCCGGCAACTTAGGGATTTCCCAATAAATAATCTACCCACGCTGCCCGTCTGACCTTAATTTTAATCTTGCTCTTTATCAAGCAGGAGCAAGATTGAGATCAAGAGTACAAGAGTAAGAGTAAGAGCAAGAGTAAGATGCCGGGTATATTAATTTTGGGGAAATACCTTACTTCTTTAAACCTTCTCCCAATGTGCTGAAACATACTCGATTGCCTCTTTGGTATTCAACTGGGTGGAAGCCCCTGTACGAAGAAAAAACCTGGTCTCATTCCCCTCCCGAACATAGGCAGGTTTAGGGGAAGCATCAACATTGATTAAACAAACATAATTTACATCAACCTGATCAAACGTCAGGTGAATATACGGACAAAACTCTTTACCCACTCCGTTGGAAAGTAATTGTATGACAAATAGCTCAAAACCGTCTCTGTCCTTTTTTTTCAAGGTTTGGAAATCCTTTTCCAGACCCAGAATATTGCCCTCATCATCAACGCCGATAAGGAGTTTTCCGCCATCGGCATTCATAAAGCCGGCAATCGTTTTTAAGATGACTTTCTCAAGCGATTTATTCAGTTTTTCCTGATGATAATCCCAGCGAATCGAAGACTTGAACTCAAGTGAATCGCTTTCTCCGACAGAGATGAGCGACTGAATATCATCCACTGGGGGAAATGAATGAAGCCGATACCATCGGCGAAACATTTCACCTGTATAACGAAAGGCAAAATCATCATCTTCAGATGCGGCCAGCCCCACATGCTGAAGAATTTCAAGTCCCTTATCGGCAGCATCAACACCGAATTCCTGAACCAACCGGCGTCTTGATATGGCTGACCCGTCATCCGGTAAACACCTGTAAAGTCGGCGGGCAGTGTCAGTGCAATATTTTTCCCACCATTCACTGAACTGCCAGTATCGTTCTTTTTTGAATTTTTTGACAGCTCTGTCAAGTGATTCTTTCCAATCTTCCTCAATACCTTTACACACCTGATGCATAACATATTGGAGTAGAAAAGGGTGTCCGCCCGTTTCTTCATAAACGAGTTTCAAAAAGGACTCCGGCCATTCTTTTTCAACAGGTTCGCACATTAAAGTGCGGGCATCTTCAAAATCCAGGCAACGCAGGGATTGCCATTCCAAAATATCAGCCAGGGGAGAACCGACGTCATGCCGTAAATCCGCGATCTCATGTGCCCCGGCAAATACAGCAGTGAAATATTCGCTCAGTCCCGGGGTATTACTTAATAATGCTCTCCAGTTGGCCCAAAATCCGGCAGACCATTCATATACTGTGATTGGTTCAATTTCATCGAAAAGAACAATGATGCGAGGTTGTTCGGGCAATTGTTGTAAAATCGGCTTTATTATGTCTTTAAAAGCCGAAAAATCAACTGGCATCTTCGGATTGAAATCAGGTTTTGGTAGATATTCCTGCAATTTACGAAGTAACTTTCCCCAAAAATCAGCAGCTTCAAGCGGGCGAGGAAAAGAAAGTCCGTCAATATAGATTGGCATGACTCGCATACCCCGGTTGAGCCATTGCTCAACACCAGCCTGAATATCCGTCTCCGCCCGTCGCAGCAACGTACTTTTACCCATCCTTCTTCCCCCGGCAATTCCAAAAGAATACCGGGTGGTTCCTGCCAGCCCGCTGAGTAAATCACCTAACTGCCCATCACGGCCGTAACACATCTCCGGTCTCACCTCATTCCATACATAAGGATTTATCATTAATCTCTTTCTCCTGCTCTGCGTCTTAGCCAGCGTCTCAGTAATTTTATGGTGATATGATAACATTTTTTCCCGTCTGACTGAATAAGATTGTATCCCAGCAAATGACGAAGTGCCTCGTCAGGAATATCTTTTGGTGTCTCATCAAGAGCAATCTGGTTCAGAAACTTTTCTTCCTGGGGGAAATGCGTGTGCAGCAGTTCTGTAATTTGCTGTAATTTATCGCTCTCCGTACGGATAAAAGGAATAATCTGTTCTTTGACCATTTCAACTGAAACTGTGATCGGTCTGGCAGGATATTGTTTCACAATCTTGCTGCAAAAAATGCGGGTTAAAAACGGATGCCCTCCGGTTTCAGCAAATATGGTCTTTAACGCGTCATCTGCCCAGCAAACACTCATATTTTTTCCCAGTGTGACAATCATTTCATTGCATTCTTCAAGCGTAAAGCAGGGTAAAAAAAGCGGTTTGTAAAGAGCAAAAACAGGATTCTCAATTCCTTCCCAATATCCTCTCTCGCTGATGGAAGCATTGGCGGCCACCACAATACCGGAGAGTAATCCCCGATACCGTTCGGTCTGGGCCAGTCCGCGCAGCAGTCCGAAAAAGTTAAGGCTGCCTTCAATGCCCGGCTGTCCGCCAATGGGTAATATGCGCTCCAGTTCATCCAAGACAATCACAAGTCGTTTGACAGAGGATATTTTACGGGTAGCAAGCGCGTCTAGGATTGAGCGAATATCCTCGCTGAAGATCAGCCCGGAATGCTGCTCTTTTTCGGCCGGAAGTTCACTGAAACGCTCAAATTTACCTAATCGCAACAGATTTGTTATTTCCTGTTCACATTCACGCAATCGCAGATACAGATCACGTTCCAATTCCCAGTATAATGGATTGCAATTCCCTGATGACAGGGAACTGCTCGACTGGAGATCAACATAAGCAACCGCTTCTTCGCGGAGTTTTTCATCCCGGAACTGATAAAGCAGGGAAGTCTTGCCCATTTTGCGGAGCCCGTAAATTCCCAGGAATTGTCCTGAATGAATCTCATTCGTCAACAGGGTAAGTAATCTTTTTCTGCCGAAAAAGCCCGGGCCGGAGACAGGTAAGTTATGGCTGTAAAGATCACGCATTCCGAGATACCGGGACAGGGGTTTATTGTAAGATGCGTCCGGAACCTCATTTTTCACAGCGATTTCTCCTGTAATATGACCGTCATGGGAGATGAATATTATGTTGTAAGCCTGGAATCCTTTAGGCGTAATATTCATATTAAATTCAAGAATGTCACCAATCTGAGGGATATAGTTTTTATTTAGAAAATCAGAGGCATTTATCCAGACAACTCGCCCATCTGCCAGTCTCGAATGACCAAATCGCCTTCCGGGATTGTATGCAAATATTCTCCCTCTGAGGCATGTGGAAAAAGCCGAATCTGATCCCGGCGGACAGATAGTTTTGAGGGCTGAAACTTTTGTTGTATCTGGCGATCCGGAATTCTTTTGTTCGTATGCTGATTCCGCTGCTTCGGATTTCTCCTGACTTGAAGAGAAAATTATCTTCTCAGAATTTTTTATTGATGTATCTCCGGGTGTTGGTATAATTGCCTCATGAATTTTTTCTTTGACAGGAGCTGATTCTTTTTTAATCTCGGATTCCTTCTGATTTGAAATGGGAATTTCCTTTTCAGGGAGAGTGGATTTTTTTACCGACACATTTTCAGGTTGTGCTGTAATTATTTCAAAGTATCCCTCTTTGGCAGTTTTTTCTTTAATTTCAGAAACAGGTCCATCCTTATTATACCCTGGTTTTTCAAAAAGCATGTCCAGTGCTTCTCTTTTTAACCGCCATTGGCCAGCAATCCTGATTCCCGGAAGACGATTGAGGCAGAGTTCCTGGCTCAGTTCTTCAGGTTTCAATTTCAAATATTCGGCCGCTTCTTCCAATGTCAGAATGGATGACATTTCGGATGGCTCCTTTACCATGAAAATACATTCTGAAAAGCCGGGTTTTTATCTGTTTTCACCGGGTATTTTCATGAACAGGGTGAAAAACCCGGCTTTTTCATAAGCGTTTATCAAGATACATGCCACGATTCTGAACCTGATATGCTGTCCGAACCGGTTAGGTCAGGTCGGAGACCTGAATCAACGGCTCTATACGGCATATATCCGGGCGGCTATTTCATCGGGCCCCTTCAGCAGTAAAAGAGAAACCAGATTCACCAGCCCCCATATGGCATCTGCTGGAAAATACTGTTCAATGGAACGATCAAAAAGCACGGAAATCCTCGGCTTGAATTCCCTGTCTCCCCTCCATATCAGGTAGTACAGGGGGACCCTGGGGAAGGGCAGAAGCATGTACGATACATCTGCCATGTCCATAGCCTTGCCGCCGAGATGTTCTGCTGCTTTTCTGAACCCGTCAGGATCATTTCCGTAACGCTCCAGAAGGGGGGCGGTCTTCAGTTCGTGAGGGCCCTGAAAAAAATGGGCTTCCCTGAGGTCTTTGCTGCTTACAATGTCCCTGCCAAGGGGATGTAGGCAGTTCACGTTATTCAGATATACCAGCGTGACAAGTTCCAGTAGAGGGTCATCTGTTTTTTCCCACTGGCCATCAGTGAGCCTTTTCAGACAGCGGTTTCCGATATCAACCAGCACGTCTTCATTTAAAAAACGGAAAACCAGCCCGCCTGAAGGATTCGGGTCAGCAAGTGTGAAATTACAAAGGGTGAAAATATCTTTTTCCTGCAGGTCATCCCAGTATTCCGGGGGTACAGTGACGGTAACTTTATTCGGGGTCAGGGCCGGCGGTTTCTGATGGCGGCGCCTTTCCTGCATGGATAAAAATCCCTGGCTGAACGGGTAGGGGCCCAGGCTGAAATTATCACAGGGGAATGAGTTGCAGTCCCTGAGGCAGTACTCGAGATTATTCATACACGCGCATTCAAGGATGCTGCATGTGCCGCCGAAAATTCTTTTCTGGGCTTCAAGCTTGTTTCTCGCCTCAGCACTCTTTCCTGATCCGCAGCTCGAACAGACATCCAGAAGGTTTAATTTGCAGACATCACAGTTGATGCCACAGGCTCCGGTTGGCATTTTGTCACCTCTGTTCTGTTAAGAGATTTTAAAAGTATTTGGCCATAAATTTTCTGCACTCAAGCTTTGCGCCTTTCCTTTGCGCCTCTGCGAGAAAAAATTCCGGAAAACTTTTAACATCGCAAAGCAAGCTTTGCACTCCGGTCCACCTAAACTCTATTTCTTAGGGAACTCCAAATAATAAATAATATACTCTCGGCGTGAACTCAGTCGAACGATTGACAAATCTGAACCCCGCGGGGGATTTGTCAATCCCCCGCGAGCAACAGGCGGGTATTTTATTTATCGGGAAATCCCTTTCTTGCACCACTTTTCAAGAAGCTGCTGCGCCTTTCCTGGCATTCGAGGCGCGAAGGAGGAAATAGCCGCACGGAATGCAACGACCGCCATACATACTTCCGGCCGCTCCGTGCGAAAATAAGTCCAAGTGGCCCACCCACCAGGGGAAAATCAAGTCTGACGTCTTTTAAAATACGTTGTTCATTGCTCTCAAGGAAGGGCCGAAAAGTTCACGGATTCGCTTTGTAAAACGGGGCTGCTCTTTCAGGAGTTCTGATTCATGATAAATTGTTTCCAGTTCATTTGCTTCAGCAGCAAAGGAGATAAGAAAAAAACAGATGCGAGGAATACCCTGCGCATAATTATTTTTCCTCCTGCCCGTATCTGTAATAGTCAGCAGGATCCTCCGATTTATCAGGCACGGGATTCTGCGCGCCGTTTTCCGCCCATAATTGAAAATTCTTATATTCTCCCCAGTCCGGCCCCCACACAGTTCTCATCAGGGCAAGCTTGATGCTTGAAATGCGGCGTTCAAATCGTTCACGCTCTTCCTCGGAAAGTTCATTTTCCAGCGGGGAAAGCGTGTTGAGAAATTCTATTTCCAAACTCAGCCTGCGTCTCTGCCTTATAATATCTTCATCTGAATTTGTTGAAAAATCCTGGGGCGCCCCTACCGCGTAGTCGTCCTCATACATGCCCGGGGCATAAGCGGATTCATCTATCCTCGCCAGCTTTTTATCCAGGAAACGCAAGCGATGCTCTGCTTCCCGCCTGGCTCCGGCATCTGTTATCTGCTCCTTTTCCACCTCAAGTTTTACTTGTTCGGCTAACAAGGAATCCAGCTTCTTATAATAGGTATCCCATTTTTCCCGGAGGTCAGGAGAAATTGTGAGCATGGCAAAATATTCGACAAAGCGGAGACGTTTTGATATATCTGATTCAAGGGCATTATGAAGGTACTGCCCCAGGTATTTCATCTCAGCCTGCCTGCGCTCTGATTCGGATTTTTTTTCCTGCAAGCGGAATTGTGCTTCATTCTCCAATCTCTGCTGCTCAAGCTGTCTTTGCTGGAAAGAGTTGTTGATCACAGCAACGCCGAATGTTCCGATAGTCACGGTAATAAATACGGTGATGATCTTCTCGTATATTTTAAGGCGTTCAATTTTTGCCTGTTCTTCATTAAGACAGATAGTTTCTTTATTTTCATCCATACTTCGTTTCACGGATACCCGATATTAACGCTATGTGCAACTTAACTAATGCCACGAAGCCACAAAGGCGCGAAGTCTCACGAAGGTTCTTTGTGGCTTCGTGTCTTTGTGGCAACTTATACGGAGGCTCTTTGCTGATATTAAAATCTGCGGTCAGTTTCTTTAAAACCGACCGCTTTCAGGGCCTGTTAAAAAAGTAACGGCCTGACTTACAATTTGTTATTTTGACTTCTCACTGCCGGATTAATAGCTTAAGCTTAATACAATATCCGGGACCCTGCCTCCGACGCGTATGCCTTTCAGGCTCACCTGTTTTACGATTGTATTTCCGATGGATATAATCAGCTTATAATTGGACGGACTGCCCTGCCCTTCATCGGAAAACGCATATTGCCCGAATTTATTTGTAGATGTATCCAGCCGATAAGCATTTTTCGGGCTGCTGATATGCTCAAGCACCAGCGTTACAACTTCACCGCTTGTATTTCCCTTGATCCTTCCCCATATCCAGCGTTTTTCACTCAAGGCATTTGCCGGCAGAAACGTGAAAACCATCAGGACAAAAAACATTTTAACAAAACAACTTTTCATACGCCCTCCTTTCATAACAGAACTGAGGATTCAAACACTTACCTCCCCGGAAGCACTGAAAACTGAAATCCCGTGTTCCGTGCATGTTTATTTCTCTTGAAAAAAATCCCAGAAAAATGTTAATTAACTATATATTAATTTTATAGCATGGAAATTCCGAAAAGGTCAAGCAAAGATTACGGGCAGGGCGTGATTCAGAACTGCCGAATCTTTTATAATAAGGCCGGGATTTCTGACAGAAAGGGGTTGATTTATGAGTATCAATGTTGTTGAAAAAATTGATGACTTTGTAAAAGTAAGGCATCTGCTTGTAAGTGTTTCTGATAAAAGCGGGCTGGATGAATTTATACCGCAGATGATCGGGATAAATCCTGAAATAAAAATTTTGTCAACAGGCGGGACTTATGGCAGAATCAGGGAAATTTTAGGGGAGTCAGCACAATCCTGCCTGACACAGGTTTCAGATTATACGGGCCAGCCGGAAACCCAGGGCGGCCTTGTAAAAACCCTTGATTTTAAAATATACCTGGGACTCCTCACCGAAACATACAATGATTCACACATATCGGATATGGAGCGAACCGGTTCCGTGCCCATTGATATGGTGGTGGTCAATCTGTATCCTTTTAAAGAAACCATATCAAAACCGGATGTAACTGTTGAGCAGGCCCGGGGGAATATTGATATCGGGGGACCCTGCATGATAAGGGCGTCTGCAAAGAATTATCTGCGGGTGGCCCCGGTTGTTGATCCTTCTGATTATCCGATGATTATTTCGGAAATGAAAGATAATAAAGGGATGACATCCCTTGACCTGCGCTTTCGTCTGGCACAGAAGGCATTCGATCACACAGCCGTTTATGACCGCGCTATTGCTGATTTTCTGAAATCACAATCTGTTGCGGATGTAACGAGCTGCTATTAACGGGTGCAATTGAAAGTGTCAGGTAAGCAGTCCTCGTTGGGCGCATTCCCACCCAAAAAGTAGGAAATTCTCGTTCCCAGGCTCTGCCTGGGAATGCGTTTGCAGAGGCTCTGCCTCGTATTTCAGTTCAGAATCAATGAGTTAAGCGGAATGCCTCGCAAGGCAGAGCCTTGCAGGATGCATTCCCAGGCGGAGCCTGGGAACGAGTAACATATTGAATTTTATGATCTGTACATTTAACCTACTTTTTGGAAATGCTCCCGTCCTCGTTCCCAAACTCCGTTTGGGAACGCAATTGCAGGCAAAACTTCGTTTTGCAAGGCAAACAGAGTTTGGGAACAAGGAACTTCTTAACACTTTTAATTACACCCGCTATTAACCTTGATCCTCGTTTGGATCAGCGGGCCAAGTGGCTCGGATTGACAAATCCGAGCCATGTTACCGTCGGATTTGTCAATCCGACGGGTGAAATGCTTGGGATTTGCCAAGTGAGCATTCTGGGGCTTCCGATCCGGTCGAATGATTGGTAAATCAGCCGGAAATGCTTGGGATTTGTCAATCCCAAGCGAGCATTTCGGGAGGTTTCGATCCGGGTGGATTCTCTGCCTGTCAATCTTAATTCCTTAAATAATTTGCCGGGTACAACCGAATTAAAAGGAGATAAAAATGGCTGAAGACCTGAAAAAAATGTATAAAACCATTGTTCACGATCACTTCCCTCCCAGGATGGAGGTCAGCTTCGTGGACGAGAATGATAAAAGACAGACCCTTTTTTATGAAAAGGTTTTGTGGAATATTGATAATGTTCAGAAGGGGCTGAGGTATGGCGAAAATCCGGGGCAGGAAGCTGCTTTGTATAAACTGGTAAACGGAAACCTGGCCCTGGGGGAAACCGAAACAATACAACCCGGGCAGTATCTCGCGTCCGATGTCGAACTTTTGCAGTCTGGCAAGCATCCCGGGAAAACCAATCTGACAGATACGGATAACGCCTTGAACATCCTGAGATATCTTACAGGTAAGCCCTCGGTGGTTATTGTCAAACATAATAATCCCTGCGGGGTGGCCCAGTCTGATTCGCTCAGTGATGCATATGCCAAAGCCTATATAGCGGACAGGGTAGCGGCTTTCGGGGGATGTATTGCTGTGAACAAACCCATTGATAAAATAACTGCCAAGGCCATCTCTGCCCAGTATGCCGAGGTTGTGGTCGCACCTGATTTTGAAGAAGGGGCAATGGATATCCTTTCCCAGCGAAAAAATCTCAGGGTTATCCGGGTTTCCAATATAGGGCGTCTGAATGATTTTGTGGGCAAAAGGTTTGTGGAGTTCAAAAGCCTGGCAGACGGCGGGATTATTGCCCAGTGGTCTTTTGTTCCGTCGGCCCGTTCAAAAGAAGACCTGATGCTTGCGGAATGTGAATACAAGGGAAAGAAATATAAAATTAACCGGGAGCCCACTCCCCAGGAATATGATGACCTGCTTTTCGGCTGGCTTGTGGAGTCGGGCATCACTTCCAATTCTGTTATTTATGTAAAAGACCTCGTGACAGTCGGCATAGGAACCGGTGAACAGGACCGGGTCGGTGTCGCAGAAATTGCAAGGGATAAAGCCTATAGGAAGCTTGCAGACCGTTATTGCTTTGAGAGATATGATATCTCCTATAATGATCTGAAAGACCACGAAAAAAGATTGGAAATTGACCAGATAGTTTCTAAGGAAAGAGGCGGCCTGATCGGGGCGGCAATGGTCAGCGATGCATTTTTCCCGTTCAGGGATGGTGTGGATGTGGGACTCCGGGAAGGCATTACATCAGTGATTCAGCCTGGCGGGTCAGGAAATGACTACCAGTCTATCGAAGCATGTAATGAAGCCGAAGTTACAATGGTATATACCGGGCAGAGGAGTTTTAAGCATTAATTTGTCAGTTGTCCGTTGTCAGTTGTCCGTGGCTTCGGCGTGAGCTCAGTCGAACGCTCAGTTGCAACTGGCAACGGACCACTGACCACTGACCAATCATACCCCTTTGTAATTATTAAGACTTTCAAGAACATCCTCCTTTTCAACAATTGCTGCCCGTGCTTCCAACTCGTCATAAATTCCTTTGGGGGAGAATATTTTTATAAATACCGGCGCGACTTCTACAAAAAGGAACAGGAAAAAGATAAAAAAATCAGTCCACCATGTTGTCCGACTCTTCTGCTTCAATGATTCCAGAGCATTGAGCCTTGACAGGAGTCCCTCACTCCTCAGGACTTTCGCAGTCATGTGTTTTGTTTTCATCTCTTTTTCCTTCTTATTCCTGAGGGATTTTTCCTGCTCCTTTAATTCCTTCAACTGTGTTCTAAGGCTTTTCAGATCTGCCCTGTTATCCTCCAAAAAATTCCGTATCTGTTTGGCAGCGGGTCCGTCGCCTCTTATCCCCGTGAACCCTTGTATTTCCTGGATAAGTTCGCTGTTCAACCGCTCCACCAGGGCCGATTTTTTATTCATTTCATCTTCTGTGGTTTTAATCTTGCTTTGAACAGCACCCAGGTAATAACCTGTCAGTGCCCTTTCCCGCTTTTCAAGGTTTTCTGCGTGAGTTGCAAGGGCCTCCACATACTCCTCCTCCAACTGCTGATTGATTTCTTTTTCAAATATCTTGAGCTGGAGCGGTTTTGATATGATAAAGGCAATCGAAACAGCCAGCAGGATGCGGGGCAGCGTTGTCCATGTCTGTTTCCACAGGTCCCCGCTCCTGTTGATGCTTGTAATAATATATCTGTCAAGATTAAAGATCAGGAGTCCCCAGAATATACCGAATATAACCGAAAGTTCGACCTTATCAAAAACAAAAAACAACGCATATCCGCCTGTCAGCGCTGCCAGTACTGATGTGAAAAATACAGCGGCCCCGATTCCCTGGTAAGTTGACTTTTCAGTCGGGCATTCTTCCAGAATATCCGATACAGTACCGCTGCACCACCAAAGGAATTTTGTAAAAAATCCGATTTTCTTTGTATGCTCCTTATAAAATTTGCTCTGACTCATTGGGATTCCGCCTTATGTATAGTTTAAAATATAGAGAAGTTTAAGATGGTTGATATTTTTTATCTGCAAGCGTTAACGTGAATGCAGATTTTTTATCTTTCTGAAATCATAAAAAATTAATTCACGATGGCTTTGCTTTCTGACAGAATTGTATAATCAGCAAATTCTTATCACGAGGAACCTAGTACAGCAAGTCACAAGTTCGTACACAGTAAAAAAACACTGTCCGCCCTGATTTTAAGGGCTGGAAAAGTGTGTACGAACTTATGACTTGGTGTACTAGTATCCTCTGACAACCTGATTAGCTCTATTTCATGAAACAGGGGTATAAGTCAATGGGGTGGACGGAGTATTCAGGGGGGAGCAAAAGAGTATTAAATGGTAGGGATATTATATCTTTGCTTTTATTTTCGGAACTGGTTATTTTTTATAAAAATCTGGTTATCCGGGAACGCGGATCAGGCAGGAAATTAACGGGATATCAGCAGATCGAAAACTTTTTTTGTAACAGTGGATTCCGGGTTAAAATCGGAAGATATTCATCTTCCGATTTTTCCCGGAATGACGGGTAATATCCTGTCATTCCGGGGAAAATTAAAAACGGATGTTTTTTAATTTTAACTTGGAATCCACTGCTCAGAGGCTTAAAGAGAGTCATCGCCATGATCTTACTCGTAATCAGGAATCCTCTGGCTTTCAGAGCTTTGTTTCAGGAATAATGTCGGGGTGATAAACCAGCGGAGTGCAAAGCTTGCTTTGCCTGTACGAGTTATCGCAAAGCAAAAGGCAGCCTTTCGAGGGGTGGAGCGAAGTGTAACCGATGAGCAAACGGTGGGTTACGCTTCGCTCCACCCACCCTACTGCTTTCAGAAATAATGTCGGGGTGATAAATCAGCGGAGTGCAAAGCTTGCTTTGCCTGTACGAGTTATTGCAAAGCAAAAGGCAGCCTTTCGAGGGGCGGAGCGAAGTGTAACCGATGAGCAAATGGTGGGTTACGCTTCGCTCCACCCACCCTACTGCTTTCAGAAATAATGTCGGGGTGATAAACCAGCGGAGTGCAAAGCTTGCTTTGCCTGTACGAGTTATTGCAAAACAAGCTTTGCACTCCGCTGCTCGGAAAAGGCAGCCTTCCGAGGGTGGAGCGAAGTGTAACCGATGAGCAAATGGTGGGTTACGCTTCGCTCCACCCACCCTACTGCTTTCAGAAATAATGTCGGGGTGATAAATCAGCGGAGTCTCACGCCGAAGCCGGGATTCTCGCAAAGCAAGCTTTGCACTCCGCTGCTCGGAAAAGGCAGCCTTCCGAGGGCGGAGCGAAGTGTAACCGATGAGCAAACGGTGGGTTACGCTTCGCTCCACCCACCCTACTACTTTGTCTCGGGGTGATAAATCCGCGGAGTGCAAAGCTTGCTTTGCCTGTCGTTTGGCGGCTCGGCTGAACTTGCCGAAGTCTCACGCCGAAGCCGGGATTCTCGCAAAGCAAGCTTTGCACTCCGCTTGGGGCCTCTGGTCTGATCCCGGATCAGATTATCAATCTCCGGATTTTATATAAACCCACAGCATGAAAGCCAATACCGGCGTTATAACTGCTGCTACCGTACACCACAGGGCAGCATTGAAAAGCACGTATTTTCTCATTGCAATTCCCGAATTGACGATTATCTGGTTTGCATAGAATTTCTCCGTCCGGGTATAGGGTTCTTCCCTTTCTTCATTCAGAACTGCTTCGGAGAGCGCATCCAGGTATGCTTTTTCATCATATTTATGAATATCAGCGAAAAACAGGAGGTTATCTGACGGGCGGATTTCCCCTTCTGACAGCCAGGGGATTTTAACTTTTGCGAGGAATGACATCAGCGCTATGACCAGGGCCAGCGAGGCACATGCTGCAAAACAGGTAAAATAGGCTTTGACATACACATTTGTCATAATCGGCATTTCCTTATTAAACAGGAAGCCGCTCAGTACAGTAAAAATCGCTCCTCCGTTAAATCCTGTAAGTACGCCGTTTTTTGCTTCTGCAAACTTCAGCCAGTCATTGACGTTGGAAAAAATGTTCTTCAACTGCTCTTCCATTTTTGTGCCTCCTTTTTCATATGTGATGTGAAAGACCGCTTCGCTTAACTTTCGCACGCCGGTTCCTTGAGAGAAAGAAAGGAGTGCAAAAATAGAGCGAAGCGGTTTTTTGCATTTTTCAGGGATTTACCAAAAAATAAAATGCCCGAAAATGTAGGGTGGGTGGAGCGAAGCGTAACCCACCGCTCAATGGTGGGTTACGCTTCGCTCCACCCACCCTACATTTTTCCTTCCCTTTCTTATACATCGTCCTTGTAGTTATTATCCAGATCAAACAACGCCACGGTCCCATTACCCCCGGCAACCACAAACCGCTTCGGGTTGTTTTTAAAAAATTTTACATCAAAAGGTATCCACAGCAGGGTGATGGTTTTGATACATTTGCCCGTGGAAACGTCCCAGAGCCTGACGGTATTATCCAAAGAACCTGACACCAGGGTTCTGCCGTCTTCTGACAGACTCACGCTGGCTACAGAATTCTGATGTCCCGTGAAGGTCCGTATCTCTTTGCCCGTGGAAACGTCCCACAGCCTCACGGTATTA
Source organism: Desulfococcaceae bacterium HSG8 (assembly GCA_030378015.1). Lineage (GTDB taxonomy): Bacteria > Desulfobacterota > Desulfobacteria > Desulfobacterales > 4be13 > JAUCGG01. The sequence goes on along the minus strand of JAUCGG010000011.1, from coordinate 7,668 downwards.
TCATCCGAACCGGACACCAGGGTTGTGCCGTCTTCTGACAGACTCACGCTCTGAACAGGATACTGATGTCCCGTGAACGTCCGTATCTCTTTGCCCGTGGAAACGTCCCACAGCCTCACGGTATTATCACCCGACCCGGAAACCAGGGTTGTGCCGTCTTCTGACAGACTCACGCTCGATACAGAATTCTGATGTCCCGTGAAGGTCCGTATCTCTTTGCCCGTGGAAACGTCCCACAGCCTCACGGTATTATCATCCGAACCGGACACCAGGGTTTTGCCGTCTTCTGACAGACTCACGCTCCTTACAGAATCCTGATGTCTCGTGAACGTCCGTATCTCTTTGCCCGTGGAAACGTCCCACAGCCTCACGGTATTATCAAACGAACCGGAGACCAGAGTTGTGCCGTCTTCCGACAGACTCACGCTGTTTACAGAACCCCGATGTCCCGTGAATGTCCGTATCTCTTTGCCCGTGGAAACGTCCCACAGCCTCACGGTATTGTCAGTTCCGAAAAAAAGATCACCCGAACCGGAAACCAGGGTTGTGCCGTCTTCTGACAGACTCACGCTCCTTATAGAACCCTGATGTCCCGTGGACGTCCGTATCTCTTTGCCCGTGGAAACGTCCCACAGCCTCACGGTATTATCAGACGAACCGGAGACCAGAGTTGTGCCGTCTTCTGACAGATTCACGCTGTTTACAGAACCCTGATGTCCCGTGAAAGTCCGTATTTTTTTGCCCGTGGAAACGTCCCACAGCCTCACAGTATTGTCAGTTCCGAAAAGAGGATCACCCCAACCGGAGACCAGGGTTGTGCCGTCTTCTGACAGACTCACGCTATTTACAGAATCCTGATGTCCCGTGAAGGTCCGTATTTTTTTGCCCGTGGAAGCATCCCACAGCCTGACGGTATTATCATCTGAACCGGAAACCAGTGTTGTGCTGTCTTCTGAAAGACTTACGCTACTTACAGCCATCTGATGTCCCGTAAACGTCCGTATCTCTTTGCCCGTGGAAACGTCCCACAGCCTGACAGTCTTATCACCCGAGCCGGAGATCAGGGTTGTGCCGTCTTCTGACAGACTCACGCTGTTTACAAAATTCTGATGTCCCGTGAACGTCCGTATCTCTTTGCCCGTGGAAACGTCCCACAGCCTGACAGTCTTATCATTCGAACCGGAGATCAGGGTTGTACCGTCTTCTGACAGACTCACGCTCCGAACAGAATCCTGATGTCCTGTGAACGTCCGTAGCTCTTTGCCCGTGGAAAGATTCCAGAGCCTGACGGTATTATCATCTGAACCGGACACTAGAGTTCTGCCGTATTCCGATAGACTCACGCTGTTTACAGAATCCTGATGTCCCGTGAACGTCCGTATCTCTTTGCCCGTGGAAAGATCCCAGAGCCTGACAGTCTTATCAAACGAACCGGATATGATATATTTCCCGTCCGAAGACATCGCAACGGAATTCACCTCTGAACTATGTCTGAGATTCGGACTGCCGAAAAAGCCGATGAGCTCTTTTCCGATATGACGTTGATAGTACTGGAAGTTTTTATCATCTGGATGATAAGTTGCAGTGTCAATGCGGAGAAATCCCCATTTTTTAAAAACCCTTTCATCCATTCCTGCTGATCTTAGTTTTTCCTTGATCTGCCGGTTTTCCATTCGGGATAGCCAGTCATTTAAGAGATTTTCTTTCACCGTCTGAAACAAAAACTTTTTGCGAAGCTCAAGCAGAGAAGAATCCGTATCCGTCAGCGTGTCATAATCAAGATAGGATTCCAGGAACACATGCCTGCTGAGGCGGGAGATATTGTTGAAGGTTTCAAGATATGTTTGCAGCTTGTCCTGATCCGAATGCAGGATAAGTTCCTTCATCATGGTGTAAATCCATTCGAATGAATCCTTTTCCGCCTCGACTTCGGAACGTATTTTCTTTTTCATAACAGGAAGATAAGTATCACCCTCTTTCGATTGAATCAGGTTTTCCAGTTCAGCTAACGACTTGAACGCGGCAACAGAGAGAACATTTTTTCGTTCATCCTCTTTTTCTTCTCCATACGTCTCCTTTAAAAATCGCAGCAGATAAAATCCGGTATCCAACGAGGAACCAGAACATATCGGTATGGTTTCGGTTTTAAAAAAATCGGTTTTCTTTTCCTCCAGGGCAGGTTTCAGGATGATTTGCTCAATTTCATTCAGAGAATCGGGGTGGTTTCTTTTTTCGGCAATAAACCTGGAAGCTAAAAACTCCATAAAGGTTGAATGGATAAAGACATACTCGTCATGACCTGCCCAGATAAACAGGTGATCCTCCTTTAACCTTTTCATCCATTTTTCTGGTTTTCCGATAGCGTCCTGCTCGGTTGTTCCGCTGGTAAACGGTTTGAAAACGGAGAGAATGTCTTCTTCCTTCATGCTTCTGCTTCGGGGAACATAAAACCATGACAGCAGTGTTACAGCATCATATATGCGGCTGATTTCCGGGTAATCGGAAAGGATTTCCGGGCTTTTGGCTTTATTGAAAAACGATTCGATATTATTGAATTTGAAAGTGTTATCTTTCAGGGACTGCCAGATTCTCATGAGCATGAATTTCATGAGAATATCATACATGGCATAACGGGTGTCGAATCTCCGGAACACCTGGAAATACGCAAGCACCAGCAAAGCCGTCAGAGGTGTTCCGCCGATTTTCGCGGCGATTTCTTCTTTCCACACCACATCGTCAAAGAGACGATAAATATCAGTATCATCGCCGTAAAACCAGCCTGCCATTTCCCGCAGGTGTTCCATTTTCAAAGAGCAGACTTCAAACACAGGTATATCGGTTTTGTGAAAATAGGCATCTTTTTCAGAATACCGTGAACTCAGATACAGGCGGCAACCTTTACGTTTGGATCGCTTGATGTCCTGGTAAAGCGTTCTGACGACCTCCTCGATGCCATCCTTTATCTTCCTGTTCGCGGCTTCATCCAGCGCGTCAATCAGAACGGTCAGGCAGGATGTCGAATAAGATTGAACAACCTGTTTCACAGCATATTGCAGGGTTTCAAGACGTTTTCTTTTAATGCGGGTCGGGAGTTCGCGGCGGAACAAAAACGAATGCGTCAGGTATTCCAGAAGCGAATTAATATCATATTGAACCTCGCATTTCTGATAAGCGGGATTTTTACAATACCATTCCCGATAACTCAAAATTTCACGGCAGTTGACAAACAAGATGACACGAGGTTCAGCTTGCGGATTTGCACTTTTGATTTCATGATTTGCCTTAAACTCTCTGTGTGCAAAATATCTTAAAATAGTTGTTTTACCCGCGCCCGGCAGCCCGAAAATAATTCCCCGGGGATATTTATCGTATAAATCGCTGGCTTTGAAAATCGGGCTTTGCGATTCTTTTCTCCGAAACATCTTTTCTTCAAAATCAGGATCATACCGATCCCTTATCCCCAGGGATTCTTTGCGATGAAAACCGGTTTTTAACAGATTGCTTCTGATTTCCAGGTTGATGAAATTCTTTTCCATAGGAATCGGGTCATACAGATCGCCCAGGACATAAATCAGTTGGCAGTCCTGTTCCAGTTTTGCGGTTTTCTGTTCCAACCCGCTGTGGGTTTCCTGTTCAGCCCCGGTTTTATCGGGAAAGACGAGCTTAAAAATTTCGGTTTTGAGTTCATCTGCTTCAAAGCCTTTGAGATGATTCTCACCGCTTGAAATCAGTCCGATACCTTTTTCTGAAAATTTTTCTGTTCCAATTAAATTTTTAATATAATTGGTGATTAACACATCGTACCGGCCTGCGGATTTTTCCATCCTGAAAGGTTTGATGGCATCCGGGCTGTTCATGCTTATCATCCATTTTTCAAGCATCCTGAGTTCAAAATTCCCGAAATGCGCCACAAACCGCAAAGCCGCCTTTATGCCGAAGCCGTCAAAAAATCCCAGCACCGATTTTTCACGCAATTCCCGGACAAAATCAATGAACAAATCCATTTTATCAAAGGGTAAAAACATGAGCGCGCAATCGCCCATAGAAGTTCCAATGACTTCTACGCCTTTTGGGTCGGCTATTTCACTGATTTTTTGATGAAATTCTTTTAAGAATTTCCCGGCAGCTTCGGTACCCGCCTGAACTGACTGAGGCGTATAATTGACGATATCGGTTAACAGCAGAATGCCGACTTTTGTTTCATTTTTCTGCATGGATATTACCCTTCATTTTTTAATATTTTTGGCTCTGACAGATTTTGTGGTTTAGTATTATTTCAGGTGGTTAATAAAACGCAGAGAAGCGAAGATTCGGATGAAACTCTGCGATCCTCTGCGTTAAAAAACAGCACAAAGCAAGCTTTGAACTCCACTGAAAAAAACGGACAGCCTTCCGAGGGCGGAGCGAAGTGTAGCCGATGAGCAAACGGTGGGTTACGCTTCGCTCCACCCACCCTACTGCTTTCAGGAATAATGTCGGGGTGATAAATCAGCGGAGTGCAAAGCTTGCTTTGCCTGTCGTTTGGCGGCTCGACTGAGCTTGCCGAAGTCTCACGCCGAAGCCGGGATTCTCGCAAAGCAAGCTTTGTACCCCGCTGCTCGGAAAAGGCAGCCTTCCGAGGGCGGAGCGAAGTGTAACCGAGTAGCAAACGGTGGGTTACGCTTCGCTCCACCCACCCTACATTAATACATTAATATGGCGGAAACAACCGTCGGAAGCCGTGAAATAAGACGATTATCAGGAACATAAGATTCCGCAGGATCACACTGTAAAACGGAAGCCCTGGCGGTGACTGGGGAGAACCGGATTCGCAGACTTCTGCCAACTGGTTTCCCAAGCGGATCATCCAGGATTTTGTCCGGGGCCATTCCCAGAGATTCTCCAGCCAGGCTTCGGGGATGCCGTCCGATCCAACAGAACTGCCGATAATAGCACCTGTGATCGCTCCGGTGGTATCTGTATCCCCTCCGCACCGTATGATAGCCTTCAATGCTCCTTTAAAATCTCCCTGATGCGTCAGCCAGCAATGGATTACAGGCGGAATCGTATGATACATGTATCCGCTGATACCGGAACCGAGTCCCATTTCTTCGGCAAAGGATTCGGTTGTCTGGCGGTTTTCCACGCTGATGATGACTTGGTTTATCAGTTCAAGGAATTCAACTGCATTATCTTTGGCAAGAAGATTCTTTAATGCTTCGGAATAGTCTTGTGCTGAAACATGATGATTCCGGCTTGCCATGTACGCGGCAAGGGCAGCGGCCAATGCCCCGAATTCTGCTTTCGGATCAGTATGTGTGATGCGGGCCGAGGCCCGCACAAGCTGCCGCATTTTTACGGGGTCATGACCGTAACACACTCCGATGAGAGGGCTTCGCATTGCAGGGCCGTTTCCGGCTGAGAAAACCCCGCTTTTTTTACCTGGAAACCCGATCCACAGCTTCAGAAGCGACCTTAATGTTGCATATCCGACACCCGCGGGCAACCCCAGCAGCCAGAATCGGAAGCTTCGCGAAAGTTCTGAAATGAATTTTTCAGGTTCACCCGCGGAAGATATCAATGCCTGGGCCAACATACACGCGTGTTCAGTATCATCGGAGACCATTCCTTTTCCGAGAAAAAAGTGGTATGTTTCCACGTCATGAAACATACGCCGCTGCCTCTGCTTTGACAGGTTTTCAAAGCACAATCCCAGCGCATCTCCCACCGCTGTTCCGAGCAGGCAGCCGATGACTGATTCAGATTTATTAAGCGTCTGTTCGCACATATTGTAAGAATTAAGACGGCGCCGAGGGATCAATCCCCCGGCTGAAAGGCAAAGGATGCTGAAGCAACCTGAAACCGATTAAAATCCCTGGTGAAGATAGCTGCCTTTAGCTGCTTTCGCTATCAGCCGGGGATTGACAAATCTCCCGCCGCTGGGTTCGGATTTGTCAATCGTTCGACCGAGCTCACGCCGAAGCCGAAACCGAGCAGGAGAGGAGCAGACCTTGTTCCCAAACTCCGTTTGGGAACACAATTGCCAAGCAAACTCTGTTTGCCGGATGCACCAGCCATGCAAAACAGAGTTTTGAACATAATTGCGTTCCCAAACTGGGTTCCGATCAGGGCATCTTTCAGGGTTCGACCCACAGAGCCATGCCGGCAACAGCGCCGAGGCACGGATGATCATGCTGACAGGTTCCATTTTTGTTTTCTTTTTGTTATATTAACGAAATTAATAATCGGGAATACAGGCAATTATCTTTCCAGGAATTTAGCCTAAAAAAGGTAGTTTGTCAAACAGGAATGTTTTGCTTAGTGCTCTGTTTCATAATTAATGTCCAGATTAAAACGGAGGAGTGCAAAGCTTGCTTTGCGCCACTGCGGGATTCCCGCAAAGCAAGCTTTGCACTCCGCGGAATTTATAACCCGGACATTATTTCTGAAACGGAGCACTTAGGCAGAGCCTCACTGCCATTAAGTTAAGGAACATAGCCTGCCGAGGAAAATGTTATTTCAGGCACTTACGCCTCCTTATCAGGCCGATCCGACTCTTAACTTAATGGCAGTGAGGCAGAGCCTGGGAACGAGTCAAATTCGGTAGTGTTCTACTTCGGGATATCCTTATATAAAGGATATCCCGAAGTAGAACACTACCTCAAATTCTTTTTAAAACAGTATATTGAAATTTCCCAGAGACCTCATGCTTATGCCTGCTGATATGATTCGGAAATCTTTTCTTTCAGCCACAATTCAATAAGCGTCTCAGGCCGAATCTGTTTTGATTCCGCAATTTCAGTGAGCCTGCCGGCAAGCACTTCGTCAACAGGAACCAGAAACTCTCTCTTTCCGCTATTTGTGCCTGAATCCGGAGATGTGTTCCCGGGAATACGCGGCTCTGTTTTCACAGAAAGCAGTTCGCCTATCTCCGGAAACCCTTGGGAGACAGCATAGTCATAAGCTGTGTCCTCAAAATTGTCAGTTATAAGAATGTCGGCTCCGTTTTCCAGCAGCAGGTTCACAGTTTCCGCATCACCGGCCGATGCGGCTTCCATGAGCGGGGTGATGCCGTTGACTTCCGGAATGTTCACATCCGCCCCCCGGGTGATCAGAAATCTGACAAAATTATGATTCCCGGTGCTGACTGCCACAAACAGGGCTGTGCGTCCGAGAAAGTCTCTCGCATTGACGGACACTCCGCTGTCTGCTATTTTTGTGACTGCTTTCATGTCGCCTGTCTCAATGGCATCAAGCAGGATTTCTGTTATTTCATCATTGGTCTTCATAAGTCGCCTTTTATCCTTTCTCTCCGGTTATCTGAAGATTTTTCCGAATATGGCGAATCAATCTGTTAATATCACGCCTCAGTTGCGGATGTGTCTGAGACGGTTTCAGCAAGGCTCTTTTTTTATGCGATTTACAAGAGAGGGCAACTCAAAATTACTTTTCTTCGGGTTTGTTTCACTCATAATTTGGTGTCATCATCTTCATCTGATCTTGCTCTTGCTCTTTATCAAGGAGCGAGAGCACAAGAGTAAGAGCAAAAGTAAGATACCGGGGGGCGCATTTGAAAAAATGGGGTAAAAAAGCGAAGGCCGTATTTCCGATAAATCGTCTCAAAATCGTATAATCAGTGGATTCCGGGTTAAAATTAAAAAACATCCGTTTTTTAATTTTCCCCGGAAT
>JAUCGG010000075.1 GCA_030378015.1 Desulfococcaceae bacterium HSG8 | reverse complement strand
TTCAGTCGTCCCTGCGGGACTCCGGGAGATGTTCATGTCTCTTACCCGGCAATGAATTGCCGGGCTATTTTCAGATGTCCCTCCGGGACAAAAAATACCATCCCCAAAATCCGTTATAATCAGAATATAAACAACAACTTCCTCTTAAAAAAATATTTTTCTCCACCGCTAAAAGCACTGATCAGCGGGCAATAGTTAGTGAAAGCAAGAGAAAACATAACTAACTACAGAGGAGGAATAAAAATGGCATTGAACAGTGAAGTAGCTGAGATATTTAAGGGGCTGGGGAACATCGGAACTTACCAGGAGCGTAAAGAATTGGAAAGAAAGGCAATGAGATATACCCTCAAAGGATGGAAGGGAGATCATATAGCGATGGTTGTGGCATCAGGAGCATTGACGGCAGCGGCGTATCCGCTGACTGATTCCTGCCGCTGACAAAAAAGGAGGAATTTACGAATCAATGATTAGCGAGTTGTACGGGCTATGAATGACTTCAGGTATGAAGCACAATCCCCGAAGGCAGAGATTCCCCGAAAATCGTATTTTCTTCCTGCCTCGCCATCGTAATCACATCTTTCAGGATGCGTATATGTGGCTTTGAAAAATCATATGAAGATATCCTGTCAATTATTCCGTTGCCCAGGGAGGAATCAATATCCCTTACGCTGTCCCCGGTTTTACGCCCCATCTGTGCAAGAGCGGATACCACAGGTTTGGGATTGTGCCAGTCATGTGACATAATGGTTTCAATCCATGAGGATACTTCGTCAGGCGGTATGACCCTGTCCGCGGGGCCGTATAGAAGAGACCTGGCGCCGATACGGGAAAGTGACCAGAAATGCTGAGGCTTGTATTTTTTCCACGGTATCTCCGAAAGCAGTTGGCGCCCCCACTTTATTTTATCCTTGACCAGCAGTTGTTCCATATTTGCCACCGCCATCCAGATTTCCAGACGCTCCTGGGGCGGTATCTTGGTTTTTGTCCCCTTTTTAGGCATCATAATCGGCGTGAGGTCCTGGATAAACTGTCTTTGCTGACCGGGTTTCAGGCCCCCTGCAATCCGCCGCCACAAAATCCACCATTCAGAACGGGCCTGTGCATTATTAATATGGATGGGCCCCTTTTTGTAAATCTTCCATAATTGCTTTATCCGATGCTCGTCAAAACCGTCCCCGAACCCGGGTCTCATGCAGAATCCCGTAAGATTCAGCCAGCGGCTTTCGACTTTATTCGTTAGGCTCCGGACATCAATGCACTCCATGAGTTCATCTGCCATACTCCGTATCAGTCCCAGGGGCCATTTTTCCCTGGATCTTTCCACAATCTTTGTAACATCTTTGACCAGCGATTCCAAGTAACGGTGGTCATCTGCATCGCTGGAAAAAGCTGTTCGGACTTTTGATCGGACATCTTCAACAAGTGATTCGTCAAAAACTTCCTTATCTGAAACAGCCGATGGTGAAGATGCGCCGCGCAACTGAAACTGAAGCTGCCAGCGATGATTGCTCACACAGGAACGGCACCACAGGGCAAGGGTTCCCATTTCCGTATAAGCAGCCTCAATCTGCACCGGGATTTTTGTCTTTACCCCTTTTTTTCCGAACTGGATAATGGTCTGAATCCTCGGCAAAGACGTAAGAGAATCGTCAACCTCTACAAGATCGCCGCACCTGTCCCCGTATCGGAAGCTGGAACTGAAGACATCAAAACTGACCGGCTGATTTGCCAGCACCTCAAATTCCTTATCCTCCAGTTCAATATGGCTTCCCTCGTCAAGCCCCCGTTCCACAAGGCATAAGGCATATTTTTTCTGATCATCCGCGGGTTCGCTTTCTCCCTTGGAAACCCCCAGGTAGAAGGCCCTTGCGCTTCCGCTTCCCACACGCACGCCATGACCCATCTTGACAAGCCCGTAATAGGATGCTCCCAGGGCCACGGAGAGATCAGGATCAGGATTATCGAGAACTTTCGGAAGCGACGTATCTTCTTCCCGGAACCAATGGCGGATCGCAGTTCTGATCCGTTCCTGGATGACCCCGGATTTCAGGGACCCCCCGTTAAAAAGAATCAGTTCCGGGGCTCGGAATTCCCTGTCCAGTATATTTTCCGCATCGGATCGGTGACGCTCCAGGAAACAGCCAAGATGACGGGTAATGGCAGGCTCCTGTTCATAAGGAAGGCCGAATTCGGTAATCCCTTTCCTTCCGGTTATCTTCTCCCTGGTTTCAGAGTCTGCAAGAGGAAAGAATCCCTCCAGAATGGCTTCCTCCACATCCTCCCGCTTCAGAAGCGCGGAAACAGCATCCCCGATAAGCTTTTTACCTTCTCCGATGAGAGTGATTCTCTTAGATTCTGTCTCTCCGTTCAGAATAGTTTCTTTTGCCTGCCTGCACTGATGGCAGAGATTTTTCCACCTGTCCCCGCCTAATGATAATTTCTTCTTGGAAAACCGGGTTTCGACACGTCTGGCCAACGCCAAGTCAATATTATCTCCCCCGAGGATAAGATGGTCTCCCACCGCGATCCTTTCAAACCTGGGGCTGCCGCCCTCTGCCTCTCGTAACGTGATCAGGGTGAAGTCCGTAGTTCCGCCCCCGACGTCGCAGACAAGGATGAGTTCCCCGGGCTTTACGAACTCGCTCCAGTGATGTTCATGGCGGATGAGCCAGTTGTAGAATGCGGCCAGGGGTTCTTCCAGCAGGGTGACATTTGTCAGCCCGGCCAGGGATGCTGCTTCCAGGGTCAGGTCCCTGGCAATCTCATCAAAAGACGCGGGAACTGTGATAACGATCACCTGGTTTTCAAGATACAGATCCGCGTCATCCCCTTTTGAGTTGTTCCACGCGTTCCTGATATGCTTCAGGTAGGCGGCTGTGGCCTGAACCGGGGAAACCTTGAAAACCTCATCCCCGGCACCCCAGGGGAGAATCCTTGCTTTCCTGTCCACATTGGAATGGCACAGCCAGCTCTTTGCCGATGATACCAGGCGGGCCGGTACTTTTGCCCCGTGATCCCTGGCAAACGCGCCCGCGAAATTTTCATCATCCTGTTTCCAAGGGATAGATATCGCTGTCTGGGATATATCGTAAGTTCCGGGAATATAAAGAAAGGAAGGCAGCACCGGCAAAGCTGAGAATTCGCCGGGGCCTGTCAGTTGCGGTACTCTGAATATATTGATCCTTCTTGACGCGTCTGACTGAAGATTTACATAAGAAACCGCAGAATTGGTCGTTCCGAGATCAATACCAATTATATAGTCCGTTGTCATTTGTCCGTTGTCCGTTGTCATTTATTTGTCCGTTGTCATTTATCCGTTGTCCGTTGAATTGGCAACTGACAACGGACTACTGACAACGGACTATCCCGCGCTTTTCTCCCGCACGTTGAATTCAAGTTTCCACCGCTGATCCTTATTCTCCCTGGATACGCACCAGAGTTCAAGGGTGCCGATTTCCGTGGCTTTTATCTCAAGTGTCACAGGAACAGGGGTTCCGGGTTCTCCGTCCAAGGTTGTTTCCAGAGTTGTGATTTCCTCAATATCTTCTTCCCAGTCGTCAATGACCATGCCCATAGTATCCTGGAGTCGGAGCGATGATCCCAGGAAATTGAACGTGGCTTTTTCGCCGATCACGAGAACGAATTCCTGGTTTTCAAGTGCTGCTTCGGTTCCTTCCTCCATTCCGAAAGGCGCCACGCACAGGGCTTTGATGGGCACGGGCATTCCCGGTACTGCGGGGAGTGACGCGGCAACACCGATATAGTATGTCTTGTTGAGGCCGCCCCGTATCCGGATGCCGCTGCCCCGCCGGGCCAGCCCGTAATATGCGGCACCTCTTGCCACAGTAAGGTCAAAATCACTGGTTTCAATTTCACGGACAGGAGCCTTCTTCCCAGGTTTGGCCCATGATGAAATGACATTCATCACCTGTTTTCTGACAGACTCGGATTTCATCACACCGCCGTTAAAAAGAATTCCTGTGGGTATCTTCAGTTTCCCCTGGCGGCCCAGGAAATATGCAAGATGATGGGTAATAGCGGGGTCAGCCTCGTATGAAAGTCCGATCTCTTTGATACCGACTTTCTGCGCCTCCTTGGGCATGCTTTTGCTGGTGCAGTTGGGGAAAAAACCGTCCATAATGACGGCTTCGATTTCCTTTCTGGATATCTTGGCTTTTTTCGTACCCCCGATGAGACTCTTACCGCCTCCCAGGATTGTTACCGGGTAGTCCTCCATTTCAGGATTTGACAGGATCGTCTCCTTTGCTTTTCGGCAACTGTGCCACAGCGCGCGCATCTGCCACGCATCAAGCCGCTTTCCTTTCTGGAACATCCGTTTGAAGACAGAATAGGCAAGGGCAAGATCCATGTTGTCCCCGCCGATCAGGAGATGATTCCCGACCTCGGTTCGCTCCAGGACCAGTTCCCCGTCTTCTTCGGAAACGCTGATGAGACTGAAATCAGATGTGCCGCCCCCGATGTCACACACAAGGACGAGGTCTCCTTTCCTGATAATCTCCCGCCATTTGTCTCCTGCGGATTCGATCCACGCGTAAAACGCGGCCTGGGGTTCTTCCAGCAGGGTGATATTGGAAAGCCCGGCCATTTCACCTGCTTTTACAGTAAGATCCCTGGCAACCGCATCAAAAGACGCGGGAACCGTCAGCAGGACATCCTGATTTTCCATCCTGAGGGTTTCATCCTTTGCCGCCATTGTATGATTCCACGCATCACGTATATGGCGTAATATGACAGCAGATGCCTCCACCGGTGACATTTTTGACACATCTCCCGGGGCTTCCCAAGGCAGGATGGGTTTGTTCCGATCCACCAGCGTATGGCAGAGCCATGATTTGGACGAAGAAATCAGGTGATGCGGAATTTCTCCCCCCCGTTCCCTGGCAAACTCCCCCACCGCGATTTTGCTGGCTTCATCCCACGGCAGACAAAGCGCATCCTCTGACACATCATGCTTTCCGGGCAGAAGAATCGAGGAGGGAAGTGACTGGCGATTTTCAATCGCACCGGCTTCCACAAGCTGGGGGACTTCAAAGACACGGATATCCGGTGTCTTTCCTTTTTCGATATTTGCTTCCGTGTAAGCAACAACACTGTTGGTTGTGCCTAAATCAATTCCGACGATATAGACGGGATCTGACAAAATTCCACCTCCTTGATTTCAAATAAATCCCAAATTTCAAATAAATTCCAAATAAATCTCAAATCTCAAATTCCAATATCCGAATCTCATTTGTCATTTGGCTATTGGGATTTGTTTGGAATTTGGAATTTGCCATTTGTAATTTTTTTCTGAGATGCTAAAGAATTTCAACCTCTGCCGGGGCAATGATATCCGGGGCCCGACTGCCGGACAGGGTGGGCAGGTCGAGCTTTGTCACTTTCCATCCCCTGTGACGCACAACGCCTGTAAAGGGAGGATCACCGGTCACGTTACCGGTTAATTTGATGACATTCGGATCAAAACCGGGATTAACTGTGATCTCATCATCTTCTTCTTCATCAATCACAGGTCCTGTGTTCAGATATTTGATCATTACTTTTTTACAGTTTTCATGAATGCTGCGGACAGCGGCCCCGATCTGTTCATCATCGTAATCTTCAAGGTCTTCTGCAAAAAAATCCATTAGGCGACCCTCTTTCTGAAGAACAGACACCAGATGTAAAAACAGGCGTTTGTCGTTTTGTATTTTTTCCTTTTTATCGGGCATAGCTTTCTTAGCAGGTTTTTCCGATTTTTTGGGGGCTGGCGATTTTTTCATGAGCCTTACAAAGGAACGTTGTAAAAAAAGCCACAAGAACAATCCGAACAGGAAAAAGAATCCCGTGGAAACAGGCACAAAATACAGCCCGAGTATATCAATAATCGCAGAAAGCTGTTGAATAAATCCCTGTGTTTCAGGTAATCCGGCATTGGCTTGGGCAGCAAAAAGAAGCAACAGTTTTTCAGAGGCAATATTCAATATAAAATGAAACCCTGAATTAAGCAACAGACACAAGAAGCTTATAAAAAATATTATCCAAAACAGGGAACGGCGGGAATACGATTTGATAACATCCATAAATTAAAATCTCCTCATAAATTTTTTTCAGATTATACCCGATAAATTCGGAACCGGAAACCCGGAGCTTATACTGCCAGTAGCAGGTTTTATTCAGGTCAAAAGCCTTATGGTTACTCTTCTTTTATATTTTCCGGATCAATCCCCAGTTCCCTGAGCTTTGCTGCCAGGATATCGGCCCGCTGCTTTTCCTGTTCGGCCCGCTGCTTTTCCTGTTCGGCCCGCTGTTTTTCCTGTTCGGCCCGCTGTTTTTCCTGTTCGGCCGGTGTGGGGATCCAGTTGTTGTCAGCGTCATACCATCGCAGCCATCTGCGATCCCACATATGCCAGTTCCCGCGCCAGAGGCCCAGCCCGATATTCAGCTCAGGCAGCCACAGCCGGCCGCCGGGAAGGAGCATTTCACTGTAGTGCCCTCCGGCGAGCCTGAAAGCACGGAGTCTGTCCTTGCGCCGGTCAAACACGGCATAATAAGGAATTTCCAGAATCTGCTCATATACCTCCCATTTGGTGGGCGGTTTCCCGGGTTTCCGCTGTGTCAGGCCCAGATCCTCGTTCTCGGTGCCCGGCGAGAGCAGTTCGACCGCGACAAAAGGTTCGGTCTTCTCCTGCCAGATGACATAGCTCAACCGGCCTTCCCGGTCTCCGTAAAGATACGGCACCCCGGGAATCGCGTACCAGTCAGGACGCTTGTAGCTGAGGGGACTGGTCACATCGTAGTAAAGGTTCAGGTCGCTGCCCACCATCATGCGGTCGGGGGCATATCCAGGCGGAACAAAAGTTTCTGTCAGCAGTTCGGACTGCCAGGTATGAAATTGGTCAGGCACGCCGGGCTCCTCCGGATCCTCGCTGGGAAGATCGTACATTGTGGGCAGCATTTCACCGGAAGGGATTCCCGGGCCGTGCTCTTCGGATTTCAGATAATGCTGTCTCATGATAATTCCCGTCACTCTGATTTTTCAGTATTGTCTTATGTTACTTTCAGGCACCTGCTTATGAATACGTCCGGAAAAACGGATTTTTATATGTTTTTTCATAAACAGTTATATTTCCAGATCAATCCCAGTTCCTTGAACTTTGCTACCAGCATGCACTTCGGATTTCAGGTGATTTCCGGAAAAGAATATACCAGCAGGCAGTTTGCAGTTCCGCCTTCAGGCGGCATAACACCGCCTGAAGGCGGAACTACAAACTTCGATCTGGTATGTTTTTTTCCGGAACTCATCAGATTCCCGATAAATTCTACTTTTATTTCTGGCATATCAGTCTTGGCTGTGAGCTTGAAGCTTGGTGATTCAATCTCCTGGAATTATTAAATCACAGAATAGCTGATGCCTGAAATATGCTATCTGGAAACTGCCTGTTTCCAAATGGAAAAATCAGATTCTCGTTACAAAGCCCCGGCTTCGTAGCACTCGGACTTTGCAGGCAGGTGCTGGGGAGTCGCTTCGACAATTTCCATTTATACGAAGTATTAAATATATACAGTCAAACTGTCAAGCAATGATTTAAAAAAAACTCAGCATAGTGATGCCCTGCCTTGAGAAAACCAGGTTTTTTGAAAAAACTTGGTTTCTTATTTTCATCTGCAAAATCTGTGCCATCTTTATTTACTGTAATGGGTATTTTGTCTTGTTGCAAATTAAATGTTATGATAAGTAGCAAACCAAAAAAAATATTGCAAGGAAATTCAGAAATGCTGTTTTCGTTGTCCGCTGCGTCTGTTGCAGAGTTGCGGGAAAGGGACAACGGACAGCAGACAACGGACATGACACATGACTGTTTACAGATATAAATTTGACTTTGAAGTCGGTAACCTCGTAAAAAGCCCCTGCAGGAGATGCGATAACAGAAGAAAGGCATTTCCCAAGTGCATTGATGAGTGTAAGACTTTGGATAAAATACAAACCGTTTTAGCCGAAGCAAGATCGTGCTCAAGAAGTTCCGGCCTGATATAATATTATACGGGCCTGCGGAGTTCAAAGCTTGCTTTGTGAGTGTTCATCCGTTTGCTTTTATTGCAGGTCACTCACAAAACAAGCTTTGAACTCCGCAGAAGCCAAAATTCAAATGCATGGTTTGTTTCGGTTTGCAAACGGGGAGATTATCTGAGACGTAAACTTGCCGACTGAGCCTGCAAAACCAGATTATTGAGCCATATAATTTATCAGAAACATGGGACATATTATTTGTATAGCCAGCCTGAAAGGCGGAGTGGGAAAAACGACCACAGCGGTGAATCTGTCCGCTGCCTTTGCCACCCTTGGTAAGAAAACCCTGCTGATTGATTGCGATCCCCAAGGAAGCGCGACAACGGGGACAGGGATTAATAAAAGAAACTTGGAAAGAACACTCTACGACGCGCTGATGGGGAAAGCCCCGATAGAGGAAACTGTTCTTGATACAGGACTTGAAAACCTCCGGATAATTCCCTCTCATGGTGAATTTTTTCGGGCAGAACTCGAACTCCTGTCAAAATCAGCCAAAGAAAAGATTCTGCGGAATCTTCTGGTCCCCATCAGTGATGCTTATGACTATCTCATTATTGATACACCCCCTTCATTAGGGCTTATCTCCATCAACGCGATCACTGCTGCCGATTCCCTGCTGATTCCGCTCCAGTGTGAGTTCCTGGCGTATGAATCCCTTATTCAGCTTTTACGATTTATCCGTCTTGTAAAAAAGACACTGAACCCTGACCTCAGACTCGCGGGGGTTCTTTTAACCATGTATGATATGGGAGAGAAAACGTCTCATCAGATTCTCAGGAATGCCCGAAACCATTTAAAGAATGCAGTATTTGATACAATTATTCCCCGAAGTGTTCAGTTGCGGGAAGTATCCGGCATGGGGAGACCGCTTGTGCTGCTTGATCCTGAATCTGTCGGCGCGCAGACCCATCTGGAACTGGTGCATGAAATCATGGGACGGATCAGCAAAACACGCGTGAAACGTGATGCGTGAAACGTGAACAAAGGCGAGGATCACGCATCACGTATCATATCACGTATCACGCATCACGTATCATATCACGTATCACGCATCACGTATCACGTATCACGTATCACATATCACGTATCACGTATCACGTTTCACGTATCACGTTTCACGTATCACGTTTCACGTTTCACGTTTCACGTTTCACGTATCACACGTATCACGCAAGGAGAGATTTAAATGAAAAAAGTTGCAAACTCGGAAGCCATTGAAAACGCTAAATATGAATTTATTGAGAAGGTAAAAGAAGCCCTTGATATGAATGAAATCAAAAAAATCCTTGAAGACCAGCACAATCTGGAGATCGGTGGTGATCTCCAAGTTCAGAGAGGTGAACCTCTTATTCATAATAACAGGCTGGTTTACAGGATGGAATTTGATGTGCTGCTTTCACTTTCCGTTCTGTTAGATGAAGAAGGGAGTTATATTCCCTCGGAGGAGCCTCCTGAAGTAAGCATTGATCAACTGGGAAGCCAGGCAGAAGATATTATCCAGGAGATGTAGGATCGAAAAATTATGAGTGTCCTATCATTCCGGGAAGAGCGGCAGAGAAACCCGGCTTTTTTCTGAACTGACCGGTTCTTTCCATGCCGCAAAAAGCCGGGTTCCTTCCCACGGGTACGCTCAAAATTCTGATTAAAATCCTCCTGACCCTCCGGGGTATTGTCAGTTTAGGAATTCTCATTCCAGCCCACATAGCATAAGACGCCAGGATTCTGATATTCCGCAGGAATGACGGGCGATATTGAAATAATGCGGATGAAGATACCAGACTGGCTAACACGCTAAGTACTCTGTTTCAGAAACGATGTCCGGGTTGCACGGGCGCGATGTAACGTAATCTTTCAGATTGCGTTCCCCGCTTTATTATCTGTCCGGGCGCAATCTGAAAGATTACGTTACGGACAACCGCGGAATTTTTAACCCGGACATTGTTTCTGAAACGGAGCACTAAGTCAGCCAAGCTGATATCCGCGTGGGCGCATCCCAGGAAGCTGAGATCGAAGAAGTGGAAGCAGACGAATGCGGAGTTTTGTCGGCAATCAGAGATGGCTATGGCATGCGATTGACCATAAAACCGGAGAATTACTTGTCTATGCTTTCGGAGATCACAAAGACGAGATTTTCCTCAGGTTGAAGGAGCTTCTCAAACCTTTCGGGACAGTAAAATTTTATACTGATGATATGGGAGCTTATGAACGTAATCTGAATCTCTGACCCCTGGGTGGGGCTGCGCTGACCCTAGGGCAGATTATTCAGCCCTTTCAGTCTCCGATACTTCTGTTCACACCCGGTCCGGGCCGGAAATCTATGCCCGGCAATATTCAGACAAAAGGAGGGAATAACATGTTAAAAGAACTGAAAACCAAAATTTCAGATGCTCTTGAAAATCTCGTTACCCTTGAGATTATGACGGCTGTGGGACATGTAAAGCCGCCTGACGAGGAGAAAATGTATCCGGATATTGACTATACAAGAGATCCGAAAATTATGTTGAGCAGGATAGACCTCCTCCAAGGGGATATCAGAACCATATGCGATGAGGAATTTATCAGGGGAGATTATCGGAGTCTCAGGGAATTCCATGCAGAAAGGGAAAAAGAGGGACATCGCATTGTAATGCAGAATATTGATACCCTTGAAAGGTTGCTGAAACTGGTAAAGGATCATTTGGAGGAATAAAACTTCTATAGCTTTAACAAAAAGATTGTCGCCCGGAGTGCAAAGCTTGCTTTGCGAATCGTCCCCGGGAACAGACACCCGCAAAGCAAGCTTTGCACTTCGAACCTTTTTGTATTTTGTATATGGAGACTTTTATGAAGCCATTTGCAGAGCAGATCGAAAAAATTGCTCATGATCTGATTAATCTTGAGGTGAATACGATCATAAAACCCAATATGACTGGTCGGAAGATGCCCGCCCCGCGTCACGCATTGATTGATATCGCTCTGAACTATAAGCGCAAACTGTTTAAGCTCGGATTTCCATTGAAAACCGGGGAAGGTATCAGAATGGGAGGCAAAGCCTCATTTGGCATGATTCGTGAGGAAGCAAATCAGGCTGCAAAAATCCTTGTAAATAAAGCTGAAAAGGAAAAACTCTCTCCTGAAGACGAGGTCAACCTGGTGTTTCTTTATCGAATTGAAAGCATGTCCGACCAGATCAAGGGGATATTCAACGCGCTTGAAAAACGTAAGGTTCTCACATGGGATAATGATTATACACGGGAAGAGATAGAGAGCCAGCACCCACCTTTTCCACTGATAACTAACGAAATTATTCTCATTCGGAAGATATGGGATATGGGACTGGAGGAGATTGCAATGCAGACGGTTATCCAACTGGACGGGGATGTTCTCACAAGAATTCAGCCCCGGCATGCAAATGAAAGAAGTGCAATGCTCCATCAGATCCACAACGAAAATGTCGCTATATCCATTCGGTTCTGGAAGGAACTGATAGAGGTTCTGAAGGACTTTTTCAAATCCTTTTCCAAACTGTTTCCCACTGCGAGGTAGGAGTTGTTTTTTAAAAATAAGCTTGAAATTCTCAGGATGCTGTATTCAGAAGGCGGTATTGAAATCTGTACCGCATCAGGTATGAGGGATGATCAGGAGGAAAATATCCTGTTACGAACCCTCATTCAGCCGGATGCCGATGTGATCACATATGTGTCTGAGGCTGCTTTCGAACACGCGGATATCCGGGATGAACACCAGAAAAAGATAACGGATATCATCCGTTCAATACGTACTCTGAGAATTTCCCTCAAAGGAACGCAGAATCTGGTGCGGGGCACCGGTCTGTCGGTTCTGTCATGGGGAGGTTATGATTCCTTTATCAGCGGGGGAATGGTGACAGCATTTATCGTCGGTTTGTTAATAAGCCTTTCCTCCCTTTTTCTCAAGCCGATTGCAGAATTTTTATTTCAATTCTATCTGAAACAAGTTCAGGAAAAAATTTCCGGAAAAAATTCGTAGCCCTGCGAGGTTTTGAAAACCTCGCAGATTGATATGTACCGGGAAAATATATGCCCCGGTACTTATAGCGTTTTTCTGCGAGTATCAGCAGATCGAAAAGTTTTGCAAACAGTGGATTCCGGGTTAAAATCAGAAAACATTCGTTCAGACGGTATTTCTTCGACTCGCATCCATAATATTTGCCATAAGCCGGTCAGGCTGATTCTAACGAATTTTTTGGTCAGACTTCGGCGAGAGTTCAGTCGGACGAATTGCAGAGTCTCATCCGAATTTCTGCGTTCTGCGTTTTGTTAACCTCCTGAAATAGTACGAAACCACAAAATCCGTCAGAACCAGTAATATTCTAACGCAAGCTTTCAAGCATTTTCTCAATGCCTTTGTCTCCGGGCTGTCCGCTCAGTAATATTCTCAACCCGGCAAGGGCCCACCGGTTAGCATCGGTTCCGAAGCTTGTGGTACGGGAAAGCCAGTACACCGCCTCTTCCCTTGTGAATTTGGAGACTCTTCTTGCAATGAGTTCGACCCTGTCCATTTCCCTGATCCTGGAATTCAGCCTGCAAATCAGACCCAGCTTTGCCCCGCCCTCTTCATCCAGCGGGAGGGTCAGGCGGTGCTGTAGTCCTTCTTTGGTTAAATATCGCTGGAGTTCCAAAGGGATATCCGCATCACTGCGGACACTGGCAACAATATTACGCAGTATTGACAGGCATCTGCGCTGGGTTTCCCCGGCTAAATACCCGATCTCCACAAGGGTCTTTTTAAGCGATCTTTCTGTGGGTAACTGAAGTTGTTTGGACTGGTCTTTATCTTTGGCGATCTCCCGCCGCTCTTTGACAATCAGAACCGGGGGAGGATATTTTGCTTTGTCACCGATACGCAGCACATATGGCGACTGGCGGGCCAGAGGTGCAAGATATTTTTTATGATATGCCGCCAGATCAGAAAGTGATTTATTTTTCTTCATTTTTGCCCCTTCAGTTTTCGGATCAGAAGACACGTATCATCCGGGTCATCAATCTCAAGGTCAGCTTCTGTGCCGGCCCCCTGTTCCGCGATTTCCCCCAGGATTTCCAGGAATTCGTCAAGCTTCTTCATTCCTTCAGGCGATACATTCTCCAGGGTCAGGTGAAGCCTTCCGCCGTCCGGAATGACCAAGTCAATCATCTCAAGGGTTCGGATGGCTGATTTCGCGCCCCTGGCATACAAACTTCCCATATTCCCAAGCAGGGGAATAATCCGGTTGGCGCCATCCTGACCCGAGAGCATGAATGTTCCGGATTCTTTTTTTATCCATCCCCGTTTTGCAATGGTCCCGGGCGTTGCCAGCACATGATCCGTCCTGACCGAAGCTGTGATCGCTCCGTGTCCGTAAGCCAGATCAGGCGGTTTTTCCTGCTGATCGGTCTTTCCGCTGTAAGACGCCAGGTTTCCGGTGCGAATCAGATCGCTTGTGACATCCATTACGGTTCCGTCATCAACTTCGCCGAAACGGGCTTTAACTTGGGAAATGACATCAGCCACGGTCGCTGTTTCGTATTTTTTTACCGTTTCCGCGACCAGGGTTTTTATCTTATCCTTATCTGAGCCAATGCTTCCCCAGCCTCGCTTGTTTGCTTCCTGCAAGGCTATCAGGGACCATCCTTGGCCAGAAAGATCAATGTCAAAGGGAACATCGCCTGTATCACGGCTGAAAAATTCCGAGGGCCTGTCATTTTGGTCAGATATCCTGAAAAGGCACCAGACACCGCGGGATACGCCGGCTCTGATTATCTGATCCAGCAGGGCCGAATTTTCCAGGATCGGCCACCGCCTTTTACTTACGAAATTTTCCCGGATGGAGGCCACTGTGGGGGTCTGGGAAGTTTCAAAGAAACGTTTTTTCAGAGCATAGGAAGTTTCCTGGGTAAATGCCATATCCGCAGTGATAATCTCGCCCTCGTTTTTCAGGACGCGGCGAATTTCCTCAATTACCGAAGCTCCTCCTTCTCCGCCGCCTGTGTTAATTTCCTTGCGGGCCACCCGGCCCGAAGCAGAAGGAAAGCAAAGCCCGTCATAACATTGCGTCACAGTTGTTATCAGGGCCAGTTCCCGTTCTTTCAGCCGGTTGTCAAATTCGTTTTCAAGCAGTTTGGACATACTGATGCCGTAATTCTCCGGCTGCTTCCTGAGTTTCCGCATGGCAAGCACAGTACGCGCCAGCCCTTCCATGCGATTCATCATTTCCCTGCCCTGCATATCCCTTTCTGTGTCCCAGGTGTCTGCCTGTTCCCGGACCGTCCTGGGGAGGAGCAGGAAGACCAGGTTCTGATGCATACGCGGTCTGTGTGATCCGAGGGTTGTAAAAAAGGCTTCCGCATCTGTCTGTTCCGTATCCAGGGAGACAAGGGCAAGCACCGGTTTCCGGGTTTTGTCAGGAACGTGTTCGGGCGCGGATACATCATGAATCACCAGGAAAGGCCCCTCATCACGCCGGACCACCTTCCGGGCCGTAGAGGCGAGTAATTCCTCAACCTGCTCATTGAAAAGCCCCCCGCGAATCGTAGTCAGTGCCCGGTTTACGGAAGGTTCCAGGCTGGCATAATACCGGCCCTGGTGAAAACGCAGGTACTGTGCGCTGTTACCGATTTCCCTGAGCGCGCTTTCAACCTGGGGCGGTGTCAGGCCCGGAAAGGCAGTATTAAGAAGGGCATCTGGTTCGCTGATTCCGAAGAGGTTGGAGCCAAGAGCTTCTGAACGTCCCACAAGGCTGTGAAGAAAAACAGTTTTCCATGTATATTCGTACAGGGGATATCCGTCAGGATGCGGATTACGCTGATCCGCCATCTGTGCATAACTCCGGCCCGTGACAAGATCAGACGTATCGGGCCCGCCCACATCGGTATTCAGCACCGGCAGGAGGTCGCCTCCGCCGGTTCTGCCCAGTATCTCATTGACGGTTCTGACATCTGACAGATCCAGATGGCAGGTATGAATCATGGGCACACGGTTCCCGTTTTCCTTCCATAAACAGCGCACGACCAGCGCCAGGACTCTCAGAACGCCACGGGTTCCCTGGAAAGTCTCAATACTTGCCATTTTTTCATTGAGAAAGCGGATAAAGGTGGGATGAAAAGGATAAGCAGCAAGCATGATTTCGCGATAATCTTCCCGGGAGACCCGTGCCGGAAGGAAGGGGGAATGAATTTTGTACATCTCCGCATAGGCGTCTGCGGTATGCTTTGCTTCTTCCCGGTCAATGGAAGTGAAAAGCCTTTTGGAGAGGACACCGGTAATTTCAGTGGCGTGGACCGGTACTACAGTCGTAGCATCCCTGGATACAACGCTGATAATACCTTTTTCCGCTTTCTGTGCCAGTTCCGCAGCCTGTTCTGTGCTGATTTCCTCGCCTTTTACCTTTGAAATCAGGCTGGCAAGCTTTTCGGTTTCTCTGGAGAACGCGTCAGTGCTGCCAGCAAGGGTGAGAACCACTGCGATGCCCGGATGCTGTCTTGCAAATCCGTGCAGGGACATTAGAAAAGCTGCAAGCTGATCTCCCCCGTCCGGACGGGCCCCCTGGAGCCTTGCCGCATATTGTGCGAGTTCGTCCAGCATGATGAGGGTCTTTTTCCCTCCGAAAACCGTTTCAAAATAGTTTCTGCCCGGTGCGGCATATGATACGGCATCGTCTTTCACCCGGTCATACAGGACTTCTCCGCCGATCTGGAAGGCAATTTCTCCCCACAGGGTATAAGGAAGCAACTTGGTTCCGTGGGATTTGCGGACAGGCAATTCGTCGCCTGCCACACCCACAATGCGGATTTCCCCAGGATCGGACAGGAAGCGTGAGGGCAGCATGTCCCCGACATATTCGGCAAGCTCCCTGCCCCTGAAACCCAGGTGTGTAAGTGCGATTAATGTATGGGTCTTGCCGCCGCCGAATGCTGTTTCAAGCCTGTGAATCG
The DNA here is from genome assembly GCA_030378015.1 of Desulfococcaceae bacterium HSG8. Lineage (GTDB taxonomy): Bacteria > Desulfobacterota > Desulfobacteria > Desulfobacterales > 4be13 > JAUCGG01. The sequence goes on along the minus strand of JAUCGG010000075.1, from coordinate 7,767 downwards.
CGGGGAAAGAATTATCCCCGGAAAGGCGTCCGAACACATCTGAAAGGATACGCCGCAGTCCTTCTGTGGGATACGTCGCATCCTGGAAAAACTGGGCGCCGTCAATATATAAAGAATGGGCAATGGTTGTTCTGCCGTTATAGCAGCTTATAACCTGGCTTAAATTAGCGGTGAATATCTCCGGATTAAATGTTCCCGCAGTGATATCTTCCCGGGGAATACAGATTTCAACAATGGATTTCATAAGCAGTTTGAAGTTTGAAGTTTGAAGTTTGAAACGTGATCAATGATGAGAGCATTCCTCAAAAGTAGGTTGTATATGCATATCGTAAAATTCAGAATGTTACTCGTTCCCAGGCTCTGCCTCACTGCCATTAAGTTAAGGAATCAATTCCCCCCTTGAGGGGGGCAGGGGGGTGTAACGTGTTGAAAAAACATCCCCCTGAATCCCCCTTCAAAGGGGGAGTTTCTCTTAACTTAATGGCAGTGAGGCTCTGCCTTGCAAGATATTTCGCTTAACCAGCCGGTTTTAAGGTGAAAACAACGAGGCAGAGCCTCCTATGACGCATTCCCAGGCGGAGCCTGGGAACGAGAAATTCCTACTTTTTGGGAATGGGGTCCATCAGTGATGTGAGTCTTTTCTCACTTCAAACTTCGTCAGATTGTAATCTTATACGCCTTAATTTTATTTAAAAGCGAGGGGTGGCTGATTCCGAGCAACTGTACGGCTTTGGTCCGGTTGCCCCCTGTGGCAACCAGGGCTTTGGTAATCATTTTTTTTTCCAAAACTTTCTGAGCATCTTTCAGGCAGTAGCCTGAAAACACATCCTCCCCGTCAGAATCCTTTTTCACCATCCCCACTTCAGGAGGAAAATTTTCCTTTGAAAGCATGATGTCTTCTGAAAGCACAATGGCACGCTCTATCGCGTTTTCCAGTTCTCTCACATTTCCCGGCCACCTGTGAGTCAGCAAAACAGACATGGCATCCGGCGTTATGCCTTTAATATTATTTCCCAGTATTTTATTAAATTTGCGAATAAAATGCTGGCATAAAATAGGGATGTCCTCGGGCCGGTTTCTGAGCGACGGCAGTCTGACGGGAAGAACATTTAATCGGTAAAAAAGATCCTGGCGAAATCTGCCTGCCTCCACTTCATCTTCCAGATGTTTTGCAGTTGCTGCAATAACACGGGCATTTATCTTCTTTGTCTTTGAGTCACCCACCGGCCTGATTTCATTTTCCTGGAGAACTCTCAGGAATTTTACCTGAAGCCCCAGGGGCAGTTCGCCGATCTCGTCAAGAAAGATTGTCCCGCGTTCAGCCTCTTCAAAAAGCCCTTTTTTATTCCTGTCTGCACCGGTAAAAGCTCCTTTTTTATGCCCGAAAAACTCGCTTTCAAGCAGATTATCAGGGATTCCGCCGCAGTTCACCGGAACAAAATTAGCCTTTGCCCGTTCACCTCTGAAATGAATACTCCTTGCCACCAGTTCTTTGCCGGTTCCGCTTTCGCCGGTAATTAATACTGTGGTATTGTAATGTGATGCTTTTTCCGAGAGTTTGAATACGGATTTCATGGCCTGGCTTTTTGCCACCATCTTGCCGAATTTATAATCTTCTTCGATCTTCCTAAGCCGTTCTTTCAACCGGAGATTCTCTTTTCTCAGACTTTCCCGTTCTTCTGCTTTTTTCAATGCAAGATGAACTTCATCGGGTTTGAACGGCTTTGAAATATAGTCATAAGCCCCCAGTTTCATGGCTTCAATGGCCGTATCAATGGTTCCATATGCCGACATCATGATGACTGTGGTTTCCTCAAGTTTGTCACCGGCCTCCTTTAAAAAGGCCATTCCGTCTGTATGAGGCATCTTCAGGTCACACAGTGTGAAGTCATAGGGTGCCTCATTCAGCATCTTCAAGCCTTCGGCTCCGTCAGGTGCCGTATCCACAATATAGCCGGATTTTCGGAGTAAAATGCCGAGCATGTGGCGCATATTCTCCTCATCATCAATGATGAGCAGACGTTTCTGAGAAGTTTCGATATCTGTTATATTTTCATTATCCATAGTTCAATATCCGGTGAGGAACGCATAACCGAGAAAGGAGTGCAACGGAGCGGTTTTTTGCGCTTTGCCGCGGGATGCAAAAAAACGCTTCGCTTAATTTTTGCACTCCTTTTATAGTCAATTGGCGGGGTAGAACCCATAGAGCAAAAAATCCGTGCATATCCGTGCATCAGACCTCCGAGGTTTTGAAAACCTCGGAGGTCTTTCGAGTAGTCAGCCCGTCGAAATTACTGACTCTTCCACTGCTTCAGCAATTCATCATAGGGCATGGTTTTACCCTTCTGATCCGGCCGCTCTGCTTTGGGAGACCCGGGCTGTTTCAGCCAGTGGTCCCGGGACTTCTCAGGATTCAGTTTGGGAGAGTATTTGGCCAGTCTCAGTTTACCCATAATTTCATCCATCTTATTGGCAAGGTTATCCATTGCTTCCTGGGGAGTGGCCTCACCCGTGACTGCCAGGGCCACATTTTTCCACCATTGTTCTGCAAGCACAGGATAATGCGGCACATTGGGGCCCGAGTCTGTCCACATCTTTTCCACCGGGGATTTGTAAAAGGTGACAATCCCGCCATATGTCCCTTTTTCTTCCTCTTTGGCAAGATAATCAGAGAAAACCGTGGATTTCCGGATGGGGGTTCTGCCCACCACGAACTTCTTCAGACATACGGTTTTGGAGACACAGAACTGTGCCCACAGCCATGCTGCTTCCCGGTCTTTCCCTTTGACGCTCTTTTTCAGGATGGTCCAGCTCCCGGCATCCTGATATCCCACCTTCATGCCTTCATCCCAGTATTTACCGTGAGGCGTCGGCGCGACACGCCACAGGGGTTTTCCGTTTTCATCTGTTACCGGACTTTCCGGCGAATTAAAGTCTTTATCAGAGAGCCAGGTAATATATTGAAAAATCCTCTGTGCGACATTTCCCCGTGCAGGCGTGGGGCCTGCTTCTGACCAGGTCATGGAGGCAGCTTCGGGGGGGGCGTATTTTTTCACCCATTCCACATATTTGGTCAGGGCATAGACCGCGGCAGGGCCATTCGTAGCACCCCCGCGCTTCACGGTCGCGCCCACGGGAATCTTATTTTCCACACGGATTCCCCACTCATCCACAGGAAGGCCGTTGGGAAGTCCCTTGTCCCCGACGCCGGCAATGGAAAGCCAGGCATCTGTAAACCGCCATCCCAGGGAAGGAGATTTTTTACCATAGTCCATATGGCCATAGACCTTAACACCGTTAATCTCCCTGCCTGTGAAAAATTTCGCGATATCCTCATATGCGGCCCAGTTGATGGGAACTCCCAGTTCATAACCGTATTTTTCTTTGAATGCCTTCTTCAGTTCAGGGTCATTGAACCAGTCATAGCGGAACCAGTAAAGATTGGCGAACTGCTGATCAGGAATCTGCAACTGGTTTTTGTCGTAGTCCTGTCCGAATTCCAGGTTCAGGAAGTCATCCAGATCCAGGTAAGGATCGGTAACATTCTTCCCTTCTCCTTTTATATATTCGGTGAAATTCAGAGCACTGTCCGCGCGCAGGTGCGTACCGATAAGATCAGCATCATTCACGTAAATATCGTAAAGTTTGCGGCTGGTCTGAATCTGACGCTGAATCCTGTCCACAACCTCACCTTCGCCGATAATGTCATGGGTGACTTTGATCCCGGTAATATCATAAAATGCTTTGGCCAGAACCTCGGCCTCCCATTTATGAGTGTTAATTCCCTCGGCAACGGACTTGATTTCCATTCCCTTGTAGGCTTCCGAAGTCTTGGCAAACCACTCCAGTTCTTTTTTCTGATCTTCCTTGCTGACAGCGCAGGGCTGGAATTCTTCAATCCATTGGTCAATGGTTTTCTTGGCAAATGCGTTTCCCGTAATTACCAGGGATGCCGCGATGATAAGGACAAGCATCTTTTTTCCGAGCATTTAAAATCCTCCTTTATTGGGTGTTTGCTTTTTTGGACATCTCCTCCTGTGAATTTCTTATCACCCCCTCTGTTTTAAAATAACAAATAACAAATAACAAATCTCAATTTGTAATTTGAGAGTTGTAGGGATTTCCCAATAAGGGATTTCCCAATAAATAATCTACCCGCGCCCCCGTCTGTCTTAGTGCTCCGTTTCATAAATAATGAACAGGTTATACAGAAAATTTTCCGACGCGCGGAGTGCAAAGCTTGCTTTGCGCCAGCCCGGGATTCCCGCAAAGCAAGCTTTGCACTCCGCGGAATTTATAACCCGGACATTATTTCTGAAACGGAGCACTTAGTCTTAATCTTAATTCTACTCTTAATCTTAATCAGGCAGGAGCAAGATTAAGAGCAAGATACCGGGTATATTAATTTGGGGGAAATCCCTAAATAAAATACCAGCCTGCTGCTCGCGGGGGATTGACAAATCCCCCGCCGCGGGGGTGTCAGGTGAGCACTCCTCGTTCCCGAACTCCGTTTTGCATGGCAAACAGAGTTTGCCCGGCAGATGTGTTCCCAAACGGAGTTTGGGAACAAGGACTAAAAAGTGTCAGGTGAGCACTCCTCGTTCCCAAACTCCGTTTGGGAACGCAATTGCAGACAAAACTCCGTTTTGCATGGCAGACAGAGTTTGCCCGGCAGATGTGTTCCCAAAGGGCGTATCCGCTACTTGGGGGAGCATACTGACTCGGACAAATCCGCATCGGTTATAAAACCGTTGAAACGGTTACAGCTATGCGGAGTTTGCTCCGATCCCTCTGATAAATCAGAGGGTTAATGAAAATGTACCCTGAAATTTCATTAACACCCCGTTTTAACGGGGTGACAGCCATGCACAGAACCTTTTTAACCGTTTTAACGGTTTTCCTCAGCCGGAAAATGAGTAATCCCCCAAGTGCCGGATACGCCCGTTCCCAAACGGAGTTTGGGAACGCAATTGCAGACAAAACTCCGTTTTGCATGGCAGACAGAGTTTGCCCGGCAGATGTTCCCAAACGGAGTTTGGGAACAAGGACTAAAAAGTGTCAGGTGAGCACTCCTCGTTCCCGAACTCCGTCTGGGAACGCAATTGCAGACAAAACTCCGTTTTGCATGGCAGACAGAGTTTGCCCAAAGGGCGTATCCGCTACTTGGGGGAGCATATTGACTCGGACAAATCCGCATCGGTTATAAAACCGTTGAAACGGTTACAGCTATGCGGAGTTTGCTCCGATCCCTCTGATAAATCAGAGGGTTAATGAAAATGTACCCTGAAATTTCATTAACACCCCGTTTTAACGGGGTGACAGCCATGCACAGAACCTTTTTAACCGTTTTAACGGTTTTCCTCAGCCGGAAAATGAGTAATCTCCCAAGTGCTGGATACGCCCGTTCCCAAACGGAGTTTGGGAACAAGGACTAAAAAGTGTCAGGTGAGCACTCCTCGTTCCCGAACTCCGTCTGGGAACGCAATCGCAGACAAAACTCCGTTTTGCATGGCAGACAGAGTTTGCCGGGCAGATGTGTTCCCAAAGGGCGTATCCGCTACCTGGGGGAGCATATTGACTCGGACAAATCCGCATCGGTTATAAAACCGTTGAAACGGTTACAGCTATGCGGAGTTTGCTCCGATCCCTCTGATAAATCAGAGGGTTAATGAAAATGTACCCTGAAATTTCATTAACACCCCGTTTTAACGGGGTGACAGCCATGCACAGAACCTTTTTAACCGTTTTAACGGTTTTCCTCAGCCGGAAAATGAGTAATCCCCCAAGTGCTGGATACGCCCGTTCCCAAACGGAGTTTGGGAACAAGGACTAAAAAGTGTCAGGTGAGCACTCCTCGTTCCCGAACTCCGTTTGGGAACGCAATTGCAGACAAAACTCCGTTTTGCATGGCAGACAGAGTTTGCCCGGCAGATGTTCCCAAACGGAGTTTGGGAACAAGGACTAAATGACAGCTTTAACCTATTGTCCACTGTCTGCGAAAGTTTTCGATCTACTGATATTCTTTATTTGGAGTTCCCTAATTTATTCTTTATTTGTTATTTCATAATCATAGGCCAACCCATTTTGCAATATTAGATTGCAGTATCTCATGTGTCCCCCCTCCGTTCAGGAGAAAACGGCTGTCCCTGTAATATCTCTGGGCTGCATATTCCATGGAATATCCATATGCCCCGAGAATTCGGGTACACTCATCGGCTGCCTTGCAAGCTGCTTCTGTAGCAAAATATTTTGCCATTGACGATTCTGTCATACAGGGAACGCGGTTATCAATCATATTGGTGGCCTTATACGTCATCAGCCTGGAGGCTTCGAGGTTGACTGCCATGTTGGCAATTTTGGCCTGGATAAGTTGGTAATTACTGATTGTACGACCGAATGCAGTCCGTTCCTGTGCGTAACGGACAGAATCATCCAGGGCAGCGCGCTGGAGGCCGATAGCCAGGGCAGCGGTCATTGATCGTATCTCCGCGAGAATGGAAAGCAGGTTGTTCAGTCCCTGCCCTTCATCACCCAGACGATGCTCCCGCGGGATATGAACGTCAGTGAAAGCGACTTCGGATATCATTGTGGTTCTTGTTCCCAAAGTGTCAAAAGGCTTGCTCACAGAGACCCCCGGGGTATCCCTGGGTACGAAAAAGAAGTTCAGCCCCCTGAATTTTTTAGCAGGATCAGTCTGGCACAGTACTGTATAGAAATCCGCCACAGGGCCGTTTGTTACCCATGTTTTCAGACCGTTGACGACATACCCGTCGCTTGTCTTTTTTGCGGAAGCGGAAACAGCCCCGAGATCTGATCCTGCTTCCGGTTCGGTGAGGCAGAAGCAGGAAAATTTTTCTCCTTTCATGGCCGGAAGAAAATAATTCTTCCTCATTTCATCTGTTCCGAAATGAAACAGGAAATTCGTTCCCATGAGGCACTGCATTGCTGTGATTGCTGCCACGCTCATCAGTCCCCGGGCAAGTTCCTCGCATATAATGCAGTAAAGCGTATTGTTTCCGCCCGCGCCGCCCTTGTTTTTCGGGTACCTGATCCCGAAGATGCCCATTTGGGCAATCTGCCGGAGCATTTCCTTGGGAAATTTACCGCCTTCATCTGCCTTCTGGGCTTTGGGGATAATTTCTTTATCCACAAACTTCGCAACGCATTTCCTGATTATCGCTTCAGGGGTTGATCTGGTCATTGCTTCCCATTCCTTTCTCCGTTTTTCAGGACACGGATATGTACGGATCATTTTTGTAATGAAATCCGTGTTTATCCGTGTCCCTTTCATAAGGGAAAAAATTCCGGATTAATCATTTCAGCCAGTTATGAGAACTTATGATTGTCGGGTAAGTGCCTTCTTTGGCGTGTTTTCCAGATGGAAAGCCCCCGAATGCTCGCTTGGGATTGACAAATACCAAGCATTTCCGGCGGATTTGTCAATCGTTCGACGGTTCGCCGAAGTCTGAGCTCACGCCGAAACGAAGATCAAGGCCCGTTTGTTAAGGTTCCTTATCTTAATCGCCAGCTATATTTTTTATTAACAGGTTTGAATTGGAAATGTCAAAGAAAAAGAACAAAGCGCGAGTTAAACGCGAGTTAAATCAGAAACAGGCATGGCGGAAAGTCATTCTGCCGAAGGGTCAGCCCTGGGCCAGATTATGCAGCCCTTTCAGGGCATTAATCGGATGTAGAACAATTTTTCAAATTGTTTTAAACAATTTGAAAAATTGTTCTACCAATATTATTTAAAGTGATATAATAAAA
>JAUCGG010000074.1:6508-23817 GCA_030378015.1 Desulfococcaceae bacterium HSG8 | reverse complement strand
ATGGGAAAGAAAGACCGGGGCCGCAGGAGACACGGCAGATGTCAGCACGAACGGCGGCACAACGGAGTTCAGCGCGGAAAGGGGCAATGCCGTGATCACCGTGATTCCTGTGGATGATCCGCCCGTGCTCGCCTATCCGATGGGTGATTTTTCGGTGAACGAGGATTCCGCTGATACCGTCATAAACGTAAGCTCCGTGTTTGCAGATATCGACTCGGAGATCACCGAATCCGTATATTCCGACAGCAATCCGTCGCTGTTGTCGGCAGGTATCACTGACCGCGTCCTTACGCTCAATTACCATGAAAATCAGTTCGGCGAAGCAGACATAACCATACGGGGCATGGCGAGCGGTGTTGCGATAGATGACACTTTCAAGGTGACGGTAAATCCTGTTGATGACGGCCCTTATGTTTCCGATGAGATAGCGGATTTCACAGTGGACGAAAATGCCCCGGACACCCTGATAAACCTGGGCAGCGTGTTCGCGGATATTGATTCGGAAGTCATTACCGCGTACGTTCTCCATAACGCCAACACGTCCCTGATATCAGCGACCATCACCGACAGCATCCTGACCCTGGATTACCGGGAGGATCAGCACGGGGAATCGGTAATAACCTTGCAGGGCAGGGCAGACGGCAGGATGGCGAATGATACTTTCACAGTCACGGTAAACGAAGTGATAATCGTACCGGTTTTTACCTCCCCTCCCGTTACCGATGCAGCGGAAGACAATGCTTATACTTACACTGCCGCCGTTACTCACCCTTATGCCGGCGAAACTCTCACAATCACCGCGCCCGCACTCCCGGCCTGGCTTACCCTGACAGATAACGGTGACGGCACGGCAATACTCGGCGGAACCCCGGGCAACAGCGAAGTCGGCGACCATGATGTGTCATTACAGGCCGAGGATAGCGACGGTGCAACGGCTGAACAGATATTCACCGTAAGCGTTAAGAACGTCAATGACGCGCCCGTACTAGACAGCAGCGGAGATATGACCCTGACAGGGATAAATGAGAACCAGTCCGGCGCGGATAACCCCGGAACACTGATTTCCGACATAATCGCCTCCGGAGCGGCTGATGATCCGATAACCGACCCGGACACCGATGCGGAAGAAGGAATCGCCGTGATCATGACAGACAGCAGCAACGGCATCTGGCAGCACGACCATGACAGGGACGGCATTTTCACCGACTTCCCGGCAGACATCGGCGAAAACAGGGCGGTTCTCCTGTATGACGACGTCATGATCCGCTTCATGCCCGGCCCCGACCACAGCGGCACTGTGAATCCCGGGATCACCTTCCGAGCCTGGGACAGGACCGGCGGCAGCAACGGCGATACCGGAGCGGATACTACTACTGATGACGGCAGCACGGCAGCCTTCAGCACTGAGACCGGAACCGCCTCGATCACTGTCAGTCCGGGCAGTGACGCCCCGGTTTTCGACAGCACGGATATCACTGCCGCGGAGGAAGACGCTGTTTTCAGCCATATTGTCACGGTCACGGAGCCTGACGCTGACGGCACATACACCGTAACCGCGCCGGTGATTCCGGACTGGCTTGAGCTGTCCGACAACGGTGACGGTACGGCAGTGCTCACGGGAACGCCGTCCGACAGCGAAGTGGGAAGTCACTATATCACAGTGCGGGTCACAGACGCGTCCGGGGCTGCGGATACCCGGTTCTTTACCCTGAAAGTTGAAAATATGAACGACGCGCCCGTACTGGACAGCACAGGAGACATGCTCCTGGAACCGGTGAACGAGGACATTTCCGATCCTGACAACACAGGAACCCTTGTTTCCGATATTATCGCCAGCGCAGGCGACGACCCTGTCACCGATCCCGACAGCGCATCCCGGGGCATTGCGGTAATCGCCGCGGACACGGAAAACGGAACCTGGCAATATACTCTGAGCGATTTTTCTTCCTTTACCGATTTCCCGGGAAATATTGCCGGGGACAGGGCTGTTTTACTGAACGAAACTGCCGTAATCCGCTTCGTACCCGTCCCTGATTTCAGCGGAACAGCGGGCATCACTTTCCGCGCCTGGGATCAGAGCAAAGGTGACAGCGGACATACATACGCGGACACGACTGATAGCGGCGGCACCTCGCCCTTCAGCGCCGGGACAGAAACGGCTGTGATTACCGTGAACCCGGTGAATGACGCGCCTGTGCTGGACAACAGCGGCGACATGACCTTGGAACAGATCGCCGAAGATACCGCCGATTCGGATAATCCCGGAACCCCGGTTTCCGAAATCATCCTCAGCGCAGGCGGTGACCGCATCACCGACGCGGACGGGGACGCAGAGGAAGGTGTTGCTGTGATCGCTGCGGATAACGGAAACGGAACCTGGCAGTATGCAGTATGCAGTAGGCAGGAGGCAGCGGGCAGCAGGCAGGAAGCAGCAGTCAGGAGGCAGGAGGTAGAGGGCAGCGGGGCATTCGTGAACTTTCCCGAAGATATTGCCGAAGACGAAGCTGTGTTGCTGAACGACACTGACATAATCCGCTTTGTGCCTGATCCGGGTTTCAGCGGAACAGCAGGCATCACCTTCCGCGCCTGGGATCGGACAGACGGCAGCCGCGGCGATACGGATGCGGATACGACTGTTAACTGCGGAATCTCAGCCTTCGGCATTGCCTCGGAAACGGCTGTCATCACTGTCAGACATATCAATGCTCCGCCGGCTGCCGGGGATGACGCTTACAGCACAGACGAAGATGAGGAACTGATCATACCGGCTCCCGGCATACTTGCAGACGATACCGACGCTGAGGGTGATCCGCTGAAGGCGGTAAAAGCCGGCGATCCTGACAACGGCTCGCTGACCCTGAATGACGACGGATCATTCACATACACGCCTGATCCGGACTACAACGGCGGAGACAGCTTCACCTACAAAGCCGGCGACGGAACTGACGATTCGGACGCGGCAGAGGTGACGATCACGGTCAGGCCGGTCAATGACATACCGGAAGCTGATAACGACTCTTACAGCACGGATGAGGATCACACACTGATCATTGCCGCTGAAAGCATTCTGGCAAATGATACGGATGCGGACGGTGATCCCCTGACAGCGGTGATCGTCAGCGATCCTGTCCGCGGCTCGCTCGAAGCGGACAGTGACGGTTCGTTTATTTACACACCTGACCCGGATTACAGCGGAACCGACACCTTCACCTATAAAGCCGATGACGGCACTGAAACTTCTGACCCGGCAGCAGTGATCATCACAGTCAGTCCGGTCAGCGACAGGCCGGCCGCGGGTGATGATATTTACGAAACAGAGGAGGATCACGCGCTGACAGTCCCGGCACCGGGCGTACTTTCGAATGACAGCGATCCGGACGGCGGCCTGCTGAAACCCCTGTTAATCAGCGATCCCGCTCACGGCTCGCTGACTCTGAATCCCGACGGTTCCTTTCTTTATACCCCCGCTCCAGACTACGCGGGCAGTGACAGCTTTACCTACAAAGCCGGTAACGACACAGATTATTCCGACGCGGCAGCGGTAACAATTAAAATCACTCCGGTAAATGATGCGCCCGTCGGGAAGAAAGACAGATATACCGTAAATGAGGATGATATCCTGGAAATCGCTGCTCCGGGCGTTCTGGAGAACGACAGCGACACAGAGGGCGAACGGCTGAAGGCAGTAAAAATAAGCGATCCTGTCCACGGCTCGGTCACTCTGAATAAGAACGGTTCCTTTATCTACACGCCGGATGAAAATTTCGGCGGCAAAGACAGTTTTACCTACAAAGCAAAGGACAGTACGGAGCATTCGGACGCGGTGAAAGTAAAAATCACGGCTGACCCGGTCAATGACGCGCCCCGGCTGGACAATACCGGCGATATGACTCTGGATGCCGCAGACCAGGATATGCGGGACGAAGATAATACCGGCACTCCGGTCTCAGATATCATTGTCAGCAGCCCGGTCGGCGATCCTGTTACCGATCCCGACCCTGACGCGGCCGAAGGCATCGCCGTGATCGCGGTGAACAATGAGAACGGCATCTGGCAGTATTCTGATTCCGAAATTCCGGTTTTTACCGACTTCCCGGAGGACATTGCCGAAGATAAAGCCCTACTTCTCAGTGACGATGCCGTTATCCGCTTCGTACCCGACGACGGATACAGCGGCACAATAAGCCCCGGTATAACATTCCGTGCCTGGGATCGTACTGCCGGCATCAGCGGCGACAGCGACGCGGACACAGTGAGTAACGGCGGCATAACCGCCTTCAGTGCCGACATCGGAACGGCTGATATCACAGTCATCGCAGCCGATGACACAGGGGATACTTCCGCTGACACTCCGGCTGATGCAGCGGACACTGACAATGACGAAACTTCGGATCAGTGGGAAGAACAGGATGCTGATGATCTGAATCCCCACGATGCCGGCGACGCATACGCTGATGCAGACGGTCCGGATGATTCGGAAGAAATTGCAGCGGGAACCGATCCTGCTGATGACGCGGACAGCATAACTGACAGCAATGAATTTGCAACGGAAACAGAACCCGCGGCCGAACCGTCAGGTGAACCTGATCATATCACAGATAACGAGAATGACGGAATGCTGAATCAGCAGGAATATCTGCATGATCTGAATCCGGGCGATCCCGATGATTCTGCCGCTTATGAGTACGGAGATGGAGACGGCGTGATTGCCAAACCGGATGAACCCGGCAACATTGAAGGTAGCGACGATGACGGAATGTCAGATCAGTGGGAAGAACAGCATGCTCCGAATACCGGCGGTCCCGGTGATTCAGCCGCGGATAAGGGCGGAGACAGCATAACCGGCGGAGATGAAGTTGCAACGGGAACAGCACCCGCGGCCGAAGCGTCAAAAGAACTTGGCAATATTGAGGATACCGGGGATGCCGGAATATCAGATCAGTGGGAAGGACAGAATGCTCCGAATCCCGGCGATCCCGGTGATTCAGCCGCGGATGAGGGCGGAGACAGCATAACCGGCGGAGATGAAGTTGCAACGGGAACAGAACCCGCGGCCGAAGCGTCAAAAGAACTTGGCAATATTGAGGATACCGGGGATGGCGGAATGTCAGATCAGTGGGAAGGACAGAATGCTCCGAATCCCGGCGATCCCGGTGATCCGACAGACGGAGACGGACTGAATAACTCAGAAGAATTTGCAACAGATACTGATCCACCCCGGGCTGACGAAGACCGTGTGAGTGATGATGATATGACAACGGACACCGATCCTGACAATATGGCGGATGCCAACCACCCGCCCGCAGCAGAAGACGGTATCCTGTACACAGATGAGGATACCGCTGCCGAAGGGATGCTGAACGCCTCTGATGCGGACGGGGACAATCTGGCTTACAGGATCGTCACCCGGGGCGAAAAAGGTACTGTGACTCTCACAGGCATATCATCCGGTGCATTTGTCTATAAGCCGGACGCGGATGTAAGCGGCACCGACTCGTTCATGTTCCGTGTCAGCGACGGAATCTCGGATTCCGAAACCGCGGAAATGACGGTAATCATAAGACCGGTAAATGACCCACCTTCAGCCGATGCGGGGCAGGATCAGACCGCGGACGAAGGAGAAACCGTCATGCTCGACACTTCCGATTCATATGACCCGGATGACGGCATTGCCGCATACCTGTGGGAGCAGACGGACGGAACAGAAGTAATCCTTTCTGATGAAACCGCGTCTCATCCGGAGTTTGCCGCACCGGATGCCGGGCCTGACGGGGTTTCCCTGGTCTTCCGTCTCACCGTGACCGACCACGGGGGACTGCAATCCTCGGATACCTGCATTGCGAACATCACCTGGTACAACGAGCCGCCTGTCGCGGATGCGGGGCCTGATCAGACCGTGTATGAAGGAGAAACCGTCATGCTTGACGCTTCCGGTTCCTCAGACCCGGATGACGGCATTGCCGCTTACCTGTGGAATCAGACGGACGGCATCCCCGTAACTCTCTCCGGCAGCACCTCATCCCAGCCGGAATTCACCGCACCGGACACGGGCCCGGAAGGCGCATCTCTGATCTTCCGCCTCACCGTGAGCGATCACGGGGGACTGCGATCCGAGGAGACCTGCATCGTAAACATCATGCAGGACAACGAACTCCCCGTTGCAGATGCGGGCCCTGATCAGATCGCGGATGAGGGAGAAGTCATCACACTGGATGCTTCCGCCTCTTATGACCCGGACGGAGATCCTCTCACTTACCTGTGGAGTCAGACCGGCGGGCCTCCTGTAAGACCCTCCGACCCCGCTGAAATGCGGCTTACATTTGCCGCCCCCGCTGCTTACGGCGATACCCTCCTGACGTTCCGGCTTACAACGGAAGACAGCCGCGGGCTTCGGAGTACGGACGAAGTCTGCGTCACTGTGAGAGATACCGACCCCGGGGATACCGACGCCGGCACAGTATTACCGGATGACGGAGGCAGGGATGATGAAAAACAGGCAGAAGAATCATGCACTGAGTGCTCATCATGTTCGGGACACATCTGTTTCATCAGCACGGCTGCATCCGGAGCATCTCCCGGGGAGGAGGCTTCCCATGCGGTGCTGCTGTGGTCTGCAATATTCTTCCTGCTTGTGACATGCTGCGCGGCTGTGCGGTTTGCCAGTCGCTGATGCCCCCATGCTGCTCGCGTGGGATTGACAAATCCCGCGCACGGGGTTCGGATTTGCCAATCCGAACCGAGCGGCGGAGAGCGGCGGCCCGCCAGCCCCATGCTGCTCGCGGGGGATTGACAAATCCCACGCACCGGGGGTTCGGATTTGCCAATCCCGCTGGAGCTATGATCCCCATGCAGACATGTAGGGTGGGTGAAGCGCAGCGTAACCCACCATTGTATCATCAGACAATAATGGTGGGTTGCGCCGGCGCTCCACCCTACAGCTACTGACATAGCAGGCATGTAACCCGCCATCGCATCATCAGGCAATGACGGTGGGTTACGCTGCGCTCCACCCACCCTACAACGCCTCAACACAAGGAGAACCTCCCATGAAAACAAAAATCAGCAACAATTCAAATTCAAAGCGAATATTTCTTGCTCTCATTATAATCACAATCCTTTTCCCCGCGTATGCTTTACCTGATGAAACCTACAAATTCGAATGGAAGCTGCCCAGCTTGCAGCGCCCCTTTGATTTTGACAGCCCCGCGGGTATAGCCGCGGATAAAGACGGAAATATTTATGTGGCTGACAAATATAACAACAGTATTCAGAAATTCGGGCCCGATGGTAATTTTATTACACAGTGGGGAAGTTCCGGCTCCGGGAACGGCGAGTTTAATAAGCCCTATGGGATAGCCGCAGACGAAAACGGTTATGTTTATGTGGCAGATACATATAACAACAGTATTCAGAAATTCACCTCTGATGGAAAATTCATTGCAAAGTGGGGAAGTTCCGGCTCCGGGAACGGAGAACTTGACAGACCCTACGGAATAGCCGCTGGCAAAAGCGGTTATATTTATGTGGCAGACACATACAACAACCGCATTCAGAAGTTCAGTTCGAACGGGGGATTTATTGCAGAATGGGGGAGTCCGGGCTCCGGGGACGGCGAGTTTTATTATCCATGCGGAATAGCCGCAGACCCGGACGAAACTGTTTATGTGGCAGATACTTATAATAACCGGATCCAGAAATTCGGGTCCGACGGCTCCTTTATCGCAGGATGGGGAAGCCAGGGTTCCCTGGAAAGAGAGTTCAATCATCCACGGGGAATAGCCGCGGATGGAAACGGGAATATTTATGTCGCAGACAGTGCTAATCACCGCATACAGAAATTCAAGCCGGACGGAACTTTTATTAAAAGATGGGGGGACAAAGGCTCCGAAAACGGGGAGTTTAATAATCCCCACGGGATAACTGCTGATGCTGATGGAAAAATTTATGTTGCGGACACGGACAATAACCGCATCCAGAAATTCGGCAAAGCAACGGTGGGCCAGACATATAAATTTGAAAGGATGTGGCCCACCCTTCAGCAGCCGTGGTATTTTGTTCTTCCCATGCATGTGGCAATAGATGCGAAAGGGTATGTTTATATTGCTGATTTCGGGAACCACCGCATCCAGGTGTTCAGCGCTGACGGGCTTTTTGTCACCAAGTGGGGAAAGGAAGGTTCCGGGGATGGCGAATTTATCAGACCCACAGGAGTCGCCGCGGACCGAAACGGAACGGTTTATGTTTCGGACAGTTTTAACAACCGCATCCAGGTATTCAGTTCGGACGGAACATTTATAAAAAAATGGGAAAATTGTATTTCCCCGGGACAGGGGCTGCCAATCCGTTTCGAAGGAGCGGATATCAGTCTCGGTACCGGCGGAATAGCTGTTGACAGATACGGAAATGTTTATGCGGCAGATCCCGGGAACCACCGGATCAGGAAATTCGGCCCTGGCGGAGATGCTGACTGGGGAGGCTATGGCTCCGGGGACGGGGAGTTTTTAAATCCCGGGGGAATCGCTGCGGACCGAAGCGGAAATATTTATGTGGCAGATACCGGAAATCACCGCATCCAGAAATTCAGTTCAGACGGAATTTTTCTTGCCAAATGGGGAAGCCGAGGCTCAGGAGACGGGGAATTTTATTATCCCATCGGGGTAGCCGCGGACGCAAACGGGGATGTTTATGTGACGGACAGTTTTAACGAATACATCCAGAAGTTCAGCCCGGATGGGAAATTTCTTGCCAAATGGGGAAGCAGCGGTTCCGGGAACGGGGAGTTCGTGTATCCTTCCGGAATAGCCGTTGATGAAAACGGAAAAGTTTATGTGGCAGATGCCGGGAACTTCCGCATTCAGAAGCTGGGCCCGGAAGGAAAATTCATTACCAGTTGGGGAAATTACGGTTATTTTTATTGGAGTTTTGAAAAGCCCGTGGGGGCAACCGTAGGCCAAACGGGCCTTCAGGAATATATCTACCTGGCAGATTCGGCCCATCACATCACGAGAGCCACTCCGAACGGAGAATTTATTACAGAATGGGGAACATATGGCTCCGGAGAGGAGACATATCTTTCTTATGCAGAGATGGCAGCAGACGGAAATGGAAATCTTTATGTGTCTCTTGCAGCAGATGCCCGTATTCAGAAGTTCGGATCAGACGGAAAACTTGTTACAGAATGGGGAAGCAAAGGTTCCGGGGACGGGGAGTTTGATTATCCCAGGAAACTGGCCCTGAACGAAAACGAAGATGTTTATGTCGCTGATACGTATAACCACCGCATCCAGAAATTTGATTCAGACGGAATTTTTGACGCAAAGTGGGGGAGCAAGGGTTCCGGGGACGGGGAGTTTGATATGCCCGTGGGAATAGCCGCGGACAGGAACGGGAATATTTATGTGGCAGATAAGAACAACCACCGGGTTCAGAAATTCGGTTCATACGGAGAATTCATCACAAAGTGGGGAACCTTTGGCACAGGGGACGGGCAGTTCAGCTTTCCTGAAGGAATCGCCGCGGACAAAAGCAGAAATATCTATGTGGCAGATACCTTTAACCATCGCATTCAGAAGTTTACATCAGACGGCAGATTCATAACAAAATTCGGGGAACTCGGTTCTGATACAGGCTATCTGAACTTTCCCTATGATGTGTGCGTAACTTCGGACGGGCGGGTTTATGTCACAGAAGCCGGGAATTTCCGTGTTCAGATATTCAAAGAGGCGCATCTGGCAGAGGATATCAGCAAGGCAGTGATTGTCGCAGGCGGGGGACCTTACCCGGGCAATAACATATGGGAAGCCACACAGATGTGCGCCAACTTTGCCTACCGGACCCTGACCTACCAGGGCTTCACCAAGGAAACCATTTATTACCTGACTTCGGATACGGACCTGGACCTGGATAATAACGGGGAATGGGATGATGTGGACGGAGATGCCACCACCGCCAACCTGCAATATGCCATAACCCGTTGGGCATCTGAAGAGCCGCGCGCGGACAACCTGGTGGTTTATCTTGTTGATCACGGGAGGGTGGGAACCTTCCGCATGAGCGAGACAGATGTCCTGTATGCTTCTGATCTGAAACTCTGGCTGGATTCGGCCCAGACAGATATGTCCGGCAGGGTTATTTTTATTTACGACGCATGCAAGTCCGGGAGCTTCCAGTCCGTGCTTGCGCCTCCCGCGGACATGGAGCGGATTGTTATTACAAGCACTTCCCCTGATGAGAATGCCCACTTTGTCACCCAGGGGTCCGTCTCCTTTTCAAACTCTTTCTGGACCCATGTCTTCAATGGTCTGGATATTCATGACAGTTTTAATTTTGCAAAAGCTGCCATGCAGGAACCGAATGAATTCCAACTCCCCCTCCTGGGTGCGAATACCCCGACCCAGGATGTCTATATCGGTAGCGGCACGATGCTCTTCGGATACACTCCGGAAATGAAGAGCATATCACCGGATCAGACCATCACCGGAACCTCCTCTGCCCTCTTATATGCTTCCGGGGTAAGGGACAGCGACGGCATTGCCCGTGTATGGGCCGTGATCCGTCCCCCGGGTTATACACAGGAATTATCGGATGATCCTGTCCAGGAATTCCCGCTTCTTGATCTCATGCCGGTTCCCGGGGATGAGGAACGATATGAAAGCACTTATGAGGAATTTAACATCGTGGGCACATACCAGATTGCCGTTTATGCCAGGGACAAGATCGGGAACACCTCGGTTCCCATGCTGACCACGGTATCAGTCGAGAATCCCTTAAGGCGCAGGGCAATCATCGCAGCCGGAGGCTCCGAGTCTGATGAATTGTGGCCAGTGGTGGAGAAAAACACAGCGCTGGCTTATAAAGCATTAAAATTTCAAGGCTACTCTGATGGTGATATTTATTTTATGAGCCCGGTGACATTTTCGACAGGTGTGGATGCGGTCCTGACCCCGGCCAACCTGGAGTATGCCCTCGGCAGCTGGGCAGGGGAAGATACCGAGGATGTTGTATTGTATCTCATGGGAAACGGCGATGCGGAAGCCTTTGAAATCAGCAGCACGGAGGCTGTCTCATCCGCTGACCTGGATGTATGGCTGGATGATCTCCAGGAGCGCATCCCCGGTAAAGTTATCGTCATTTACGATGCCTGTCTTTCCGGAAGCTTTGTCGGAATTCTCACGCCTTCGGCCGGCAGGGAACGGATTGTTTTATCCAGCACAGGCGAGGATCAGCCGGCCTATTTTCTCTCAGGAGGAGATATCTCTTTCTCCAATTTTTTCTGGAAGCGGGTGCTGAACGGTGAGAATATCCTGGATGCCTTTCTGAACACCTGGAATGCGATTTCATTATTGTGCAAAGATCAGACCCCTTACCTTGACGACAACGGAAACGGCATTGGTAATGAGAATTCCGACGGACGTCTGGCTGAAAGATACACCATCGGGGTGGGAATCATGATGGGGGCCGATGATCCCACAATCGGGTCAGTATCGCCAGGGCAGACCCTGGAGGGTGAGACATCCGCGGCCATCCGGGTGGAAGATGTCACAACCACCGGCACCTTGGACAGGGTATGGGGCATAATAACACCGCCGGATTACAGTCCTGACCAGCCTTCTGAGCCGGTTACGGATTTACCGGTATTCCCGTTGGGTCATGTCGGAGGTGGACGGTACGAGGGAACTTATGATGATTTTTCCCTTTTCGGCACTTACCGGATCGTCCTGTATGCCATGGACGAGGATGGCAACATATCCCTGCCGGTCGAAACCACGGTCAGTCAGTCGGCCGGGGGAGACGGGCGTGAGGAAGAAACTGCCTTCAATCAGTCAGATACCATTGTATTAAACAGTGATCTCCCCCGGGACTGCGATTTTGATAATGCCGGGGATGAAAAATGGATAAAGATTTACGGGCTTCCCGGGGAAACTTATACGATTGCGGTGAAGGCAGCCGATCCGGATTCGGGCAGTATCATCATAATTGATCTTTATGATACAGACGGAGTCACCCTGCTGAAAACCTTGAAAACAGAGGCAGGGAAACCGGATCTGGTCTTGCAGTGGATCTGCACTCAGGACGGTGTCTATTATGTGAATATCAGGTGTGAAAAAACGGGAACAGGCGCTGAATATGATCTTACAGTGTCCAAGGAGGTCGGGTCCGCTGCCGTAAAATTCGAAGGCACTGTGACCGATGCCTTTTCCCAGGTCCCGGTCGGGAATGCACGGATTAAAACCACGGGAAATGTTTCCGCTCTGAGTTTTCCGGAGGACGGGGCATACCTGATGTTCCACGAACCGGGGGATTACACCCTGACGGCCGAGGCTGACGGATATGAGACATTTACAGCCCCGGTAACAGTGCCCGAAGAAGGGCTTGCAGGCTGGAGGATTGAGATAGATGCCGCAGCAGGACCGAAGGCTGCCGCACCTGTTTTTTCGCCTGTACCCGGGAGATACACCACAGGCAGGCGCGTTGAAATCTCATGCTTCACCCCCGGTGCAGACATCCGTTACACCACGGACGGCACTGTTCCCGCTGAGGATTCCTTAATTTACGATTCGCCACTTGATGTGTCTGACACCATGACAATCAGAGCCAGGGCTTATAAGACAGGCGGGGAAGCCAGCGAAACCGTAACAGGCACTTATATAATAGGTACAGACTTAACAGATGCCATTTTAATCCTGCAAGTGCTGGCAGGAATAAAACCCTCCTCGGCAATCAATGAGGAACTGGATGTGAACGGGGATACAAAAGCGGGCTTGGCTGAGATTATCCATGTGCTTCAGAAAATTATGGGGCAGTAAGCAGAAAAACTTCGGTATGTCTTACGCTAAACTCCTTCCGCTTTCTTTTCTGACCGTCCGTGAGAATACGCACGGTTTTCCGTGCTGCCTTCTTATCTTTTCTGAAAAAAAAAAGTCCATCCGCGGGACTTCGGGGTTTTCGCATACTTTGCTTCCGATTTCAGGCCCCGGGAACTTTTCAGAGCCGTTATAAAATGCCATTCTCTGCTCAGAACAGTGTTCTGTATTTTTTTATTGTCATAACCGCTGTCGGTCAGAACAGCAATATCCTCATTATTATGAAGGCCGATATATTCGTACATATTCAGTCCGTTAAGATACGCGACGATTCTGTCATGTTCTGTCATATACGGCAGATATTTTTTCGTATAAAAAGGAATCGGAGGCAGAGGAATAATTATTTCGTTAAAAAACAATACTATATTTGTCAGTTGGTGACCTATGGTGATTTCCAATAAAAAACATACCGGATCAAAGTTTGCAGTTCCGCCTTCAGGCGGCATAACACCGCCTGAAGGCGGAACTACAAACCGCACTTGGTATATTCTTTTCTGGAAATCACCTATGACGTAGCCTTTTCCGTGATTGAATTTCTGCACATTTTCGGATTTCAGGCCGGCCCGGTCCTGAACTGTGCTGTCAATGATAATAAAAACCCGCCACGGGAGAGAACTCATTTTTTTAAGAACCTGCGAATATATCTTCGCCTGTTTTTTCGACAGATATTCAAGGGTGAACTGCGGCATGTTAAAAAATGCTTGACAAATTTTGGCTGATCGTTATTATTTCGGTATCCCAAAAAAAAACAGACTGTGATATCCGGGCAACTGATCTTTGGGAAAACGATTCTGATTCTCATCACATTTAAGGAGGATAAAGCTATGGCCCGATTAAACATGCGAAATATGAACGATAATCAGTCAGGAACTATATCTGCTGTAAGAGTGGGAGGCGAACTTGGCAGACGGATTCGTGATATGGGACTTGTTCCCGGAACAGAGATCAGAGTCCAGGGGCGTGCTCCCCTGTATGACCCGGTGGCCCTCAGGGTAAGAGGATGCACTCTGACACTGAGAAACAACGAGGCAGAACATATTGAAGTGGATGTGATATAAATATAAATGGATATAAAAGCAACAATTGCACTAGGCGGAAATCCGAATTCCGGCAAAACTACCCTGTTCAACGAACTGACCGGGGCCCGGCAGCATGTGGGAAATTATCCGGGCGTCACGGTGGAGAAAAAAGAAGGAACATATATCCATGACGGGCATGAGATTCACATTGTGGATCTACCTGGAACCTATTCCCTTACCGCGTATTCTGTGGAAGAAGTGGTTGCCAGGGATTTTCTTGTAAATGAAAAACCGGAAGTAATTATCAATATTGTAGATTCGTCCAACCTTGAGCGAAATCTTTACCTGACCCTCCAGTTTCTCGAAAGAGGCATACCCACATGTATCGCACTGAACATGATAGATGTGGCCAAAAGCCGGGGAATTGAAATCAATGAGAAAAAGCTTTCCGAACTTCTCGGCGTTCCGGTCGTCCCCATCATTGCCCGCTCCGGCTATGGCAAGCATGAACTCATGACCTCAGCAGCAGACCTGGCCCGCCAAAAGGAACCCCCTCTTCCCCTGAAAATTGCCTATGGGAGTGATCTGGACAGAACCATCCTTGAAATGGAGAAGGAAATCATGGACGGTGATTTCCTGACAGATACCTATCCCCCGCGCTGGACCGCTGTAAAATACCTGGAAAATGACGACCTGATGTTGTCAAAAGGCCGGAAGGAAAATGTTCAGCTATCTGAAAAACTTGAGAAAATGATGGATAAGGTGTCAGAACACTTACAGGAAACCATTGACACCTACCCCGAGGCAATGGTTGCGGACTATCGGTACGGATATATAAATTCTATTTTAAAACAGGGCGTTATAAGCAGAAAAGATGATCAGAACAGACTTTATACATCTGATAAAATTGACAGGGTGCTGACCAACCGTTTCCTGGGGCCCATCATCATGCTCCTGGTGCTGATGGGACTTTACCATTTTACATTCACTTACAGCGAAATACCGGTAAACTTATGTGAGCGGTTCTTCAGTTGGCTCGGGGATATGGTGTCCGCAAACCTTCCGGACGGTCTTATCAGGTCCCTTATCGTTTCCGGGATCATAGACGGTGTGGGAGGGGTTCTCGGATTTGTTCCCCTGATCATGTTCATGTTTTTCGGCATCGCTCTCTTAGAGGACTCCGGCTACCTTGCCAGGGTAGCGTTTATGCTGGACAGGGTATTTATGATCTTCGGCCTGCACGGCAGTTCTGTTATGTCCTATATCATATCCGGCGGCATTGCAGGCGGATGCGCTGTGCCGGGAATCATGGCGGCCCGAACCCTCAGATCCCCGAGGGAACGTATAGCAACATTGCTCACCGCTCCTTTTATGAACTGCGGCGCGAAACTGCCCATCTTTGCCTTGCTGATTGCCGCGTTCTTTTCGGAAAACGAGGGAATGCTCATGCTTCTCTTTACCCTCATAGCATGGTGCGGCGCGCTGATTGTCGCAAAACTGCTGCGGCTCACTGTTATCCGGGGAGAATCTACCCCTTTTGTTATGGAACTTCCCCCATATCGTCTGCCCACTTTCAAAGGGCTGGCTATTCACACATGGGAAAGGACCTGGCAGTATATCAAAAAAGCTGGAACCGTTATTCTCGGGATATCCGTCATCATCTGGGCCATGATGACATTTCCCCGGCTTCCGGATTCACAAGTACCGGAATCTGATTCAGAAAAAGCAATGGCTGCTTTAAAATATTCCGTTGCGGGAAGGATAGGGACCGCACTGGAAAGCGTGACCAGGATAGCCGGATTTGACTGGCGCACCAATATTGCTCTGGTCGGAGGGTTTGCGGCAAAAGAGGTTGTGGTCTCCGCCTTAGGTACAGCATACTCTATGGGTGATGTTGATCCGGAAAGCAGCGGATCACTTGCCGATACCCTGGCAAGCGAACCCGGGTGGAGTCCCCTGA
Organism: Desulfococcaceae bacterium HSG8; assembly: GCA_030378015.1. Lineage (GTDB taxonomy): Bacteria > Desulfobacterota > Desulfobacteria > Desulfobacterales > 4be13 > JAUCGG01. Next base: position 7,975 of record JAUCGG010000074.1, on the reverse strand, counting down.
CAGCCATGAGCCTGATCATTTTTATCATGTTTTACAGCCCGTGTTTCGTAGCTGTGATATGTATTGTCAAAGAAGCAGGCTCATGGAAATGGGGACTTTTCTCAATGATATTTAACACGACACTGGCTTATTTGTTTGCTGTGGCAGTCTTCCAGGCGGGCAAAGCTGCGGGCTATTAAAAGCCGTCAACTTCAATTTTCATTTCCCTGCTCCCATAGAATGTGCAATTTCTCTGTCAATAAGTTCGGCATAGCATCGTCAATGGCAATTTTCCGCCGGAGATAAAGACTGGAAAAACCCGGAAAGCTGTTCAGCATTTCTTTAACACATTCCAAATAAATCTCAGATTGCAAATCTCAAACCCCGATCTTACCAGGCTTCATAATCCCGGATGTCTGGAGTGCAAAGCTTGCTTTGCGAACCCTGTGTCTTGGTATTACTTGCAAAGCGAGCTTTGCACTCCGAGGGAAGGGATTTCTGTTTGTTTCGGCCATTTGTCTGAACTCGGATTTTCAGGATTAAGGGATAAACAGGATTCACAGCGTGTTATCCTGCAAATCCGGGTTCAGACAGATTCAAAATAAATCTCAGATTGCAAATCTCAGATTGCAAATCTCAGATTGCAAATCTCAGATCCCGATCTTACCAGGGCTTCATAATCCCGGATGTCCGGAGTGCAAAGCTTGCTTTGCGAATCCTGTGTCTTGGTATTACTTGCAAAGCAAGCTTTGCACTCCGAAGGGAAGGGATTTCTGTTTGTTTCAGCCATTTGTCTGAACTCAGGATTAAGGGATAAACAGGATTCACAGCGTGCGATCCTGCAAATCCGGGTTCAGACAAATTCAAAATAAATCTCAGACCCCGATCTTACAGGAAGCCATAATCCCGGGGTCCGGAGTGCAAAGCTTGCTTTGCGAATCCTGTGTCTTGGTATTACTTGCAAAGCAAGCTTTGCACTCCGAGGGAAGGGATTTCTGTTTGTTTCGGCCATTTGTCTGAACTCAGGATTAAGGGATAAACAGGATTTACAGCGTGCGATCCTGCAAATCCGGGTTCAGACAAATTCAAAATAAATCTCAGACCCCGATCTTACAAGAAGCCATAATCCCGGGGTCCGGAGTGCAAAGCTTGCTTTGCGAATCCTGTGTCTTGGTATTACTTGCAAAGCAAGCTTTGCACTCCGAGGGAAGGGATTTCTGTTTGTTTCGGCCATTTGTCTGAACTCAGGATTAAGGGATAAACAGGATTTACAGCGTGCGATCCTGCAAATCCGGGTTCAGACAAATTCAAAATAAATCTCAGACCCCGATCTTGCAGGAAGCCATAATCCCGGATGTCCAGAGTGCAAAGCTTGCTTTGCGAATCCTGTATCTTGGTATTACTTGCAAAGCAAGCTTTGCACTCCGAGGGAAGAGATTTCTGTTTGTTTCGGCCATTTGTCTGAACTCAGGATTAAGGGATAAACAG
>JAUCGG010000074.1:0-6408 GCA_030378015.1 Desulfococcaceae bacterium HSG8 | reverse complement strand
AGGATTTACAGCGTGCGATCCTGCAAATCCGGGTTCAGACAAATTCAAAATAAATCTCAGACCCCGATCTTGCAGGAAGCCATAATCCCGGATGTCCAGAGTGCAAAGCTTGCTTTGCGAATCCTGTATCTTGGTATTACTTGCAAAGCAAGCTTTGCACTCCGAAGGGAAGAGATTTCTGTTTGTTTCAGCCATTTGTCTGAACTCGGATTTTCAGGATTAAGGGATAAACAGGATTCACAGAATGTTATCCTGCAAATCCGGGTTCAGACAGATTCAAAATAAATCTCAGATTGCAAATCTCAGACCCCGATCTTACAGGGAGCCATAATCCCGGATGTCCGGAGTGCAAAGCTTGCTTTGCGAATCCTGTGTCTTGGTATTACTTGCAAAGCAAGCTTTGCACTCCGAGGGAAGGGATTTCTGTTTGTTTCGGCCATTTGTCTGAACTCGGATTTTCAGGATTAAGGGATAAACAGAATTTACAGAATGTTATCCTGCAAATCCGGGTTCAGACAGATTCAAAATAAATCTCAAACCCCGATCTTACCGGGGCTTCATAATCCCGGATGTCCGGAGTGCAAAGCTTGCTTTGCGAATCCTGTGTCTTGGTATTACTTGTGCAAAGCAAGCTTTGCACTCCGACGGAAGGGATTTCTGTTTGTTTCGGCCATTTGTCTGAACTCGGATTTTCAGGATTAAGGGATAAACAGGATTTACAGAATGTTATCCTGCAAATCCGGGTTCAGACAAATTCAAAACAAATCTCAGATTCCAAATCTCAAACCCCGATCTTACAGGGAGCCATAATCCCGGAGGTCCGGAGTGCAAAGCTTGCTTTGCGAATCCCTGTGTCCGGGTATGAATCGCAAAGCAAGCTTTGCACTCCGGGCGGATTATCCGAGGGAGTAAAAAGAAATCCAAGACGATATAAAACAAGAACCCGCACTTAGCACATATTGGGATAAACGAGACCAGTTTGAACAGATTTTAAAGCAGGAAAAGCGGGAGTTGCTCCCTGATTTACAGAATGCTATCCTGTCAATCCTTTAATCCTGCAAATCGTGGTTCAGACAAATGGCCGAAGCTAAGATCATCCTGAAATTCATCAATACTGACTGATATTTCATACAAATTATTCTCCTGCATACCCCAAATTGCATTGAAAAACAACCCTGAAATGCTAAAATGTCAGATTATAGCGTCAGACCTGCGAGGCTTTCAAAACCTCGCAGGTCTTCGAAAAATCCTAAGCAAATATTATGCCAAAAATAAAAGTTTTCCGTTTTTTAACCATTTTTTCCTCAAATTTACCTGTAAAAATTTTGACAAAGCCGTGTCTATATGAAATACAGACGTTAAAAAACGGACAGCAAAAGGGCATCTTTCATGAAGTTGAAAATAGTTTACACTTTTTCTGACCGTAGAACAATTTTTCAAATTGTTCTGAACGATTTGAAAAGTCGTTCTGCATTAAAGCAAAAGCGATCTGAATAAAAACTATGAAACGGAGGTGATGCAATATGATTTCTGACCATACGAATTCTGACGGGCAGAGCAGTCCTGAAGCAATTGCAAATTCCGGAGTCAGAACACCGGGATGACATTATAAAAGGAAACTCGTCGGAAAACCCGTCAGGATAAGTGTGGTCAGACCATCGTTTGTTTCATTTATCTGAAAAAGGGAATTCCCAAGGTTCAGGCTGACCTGAGCCGGCTTATTCACTTAAACATTTTTATATAAAATCAGCAGATGGAACATGCCCGGGATTTGTCAATCTCAAGCGAGCATTCGGGGTCATTTTCCATATGCTGGAAATAAATTAACGGAGGCAAAACAATGAGAACCTTTACAGCATTAATTACAGCTTTCGTATTCCTGTTCAGCGGAATTGCTTATGCTGACTTTGAATTTACGAAGGCAAATGACGGAGAAATAGTCACCCTGGAGACAGGCGACGTACTTACCGTGAAACTTTCGAGCAACCGCAGCACCGGATTCATGTGGAATATTGAGGAACTGGATCAGGATGTGTTGCAACACACCGACGATTCTTATAAATCTGATTGTGATGACAGACTGATCGCAGGGTGCGGCGGATCAGAAACATGGACATTTAAGGCCCTTTCCAGCGGTAAAACCCGCCTCAGCATGGCCTATTATCGTCACTGGGAATCAGTCGAATCTGCAGACTCAACCTTTACCCTGGATATCGTTGTATCCGGTGAAGCCGCAGGAGCTTCAGACGGCGGTGACCTCGTTGCCTGCACAATGAATTATGACCCTGTGTGCGGCTCTGACGGGAAAACCTATTCAAATACCTGTGTTGCCGAAGCTCAGAACGGCGTGGAAGTCCTTTACAGCGGGAAGTGCGAAGCAGATACCTCTTCCGGATGTGTCCCGGATGCGGACGGGAACGGGATTACGGACAAAAAGGATATGAATAAAAACACAAAAGACGCTCTTCAGGCGTTCAGGACCTGGAAAAAGGAATGCTGGAAGCCTGAAAATGAATGCGGGGACTATAATGGTGATGGCAAAATAAACCGGAAAGACCTCACTGAAAAGAAGAATGACGGCGATAAAGAAGTTCTGACATGGCAGGAGGAGTGCTGGTTCCCTGCAATGGCTGATCAGTCCGAATCCGATAATCTTGGTGAAAATGGCAAAGTCAGTGAGTGCGGAGGCTTTGATTCAGAAGAAACAAGAGACGGCCGCAATGATGAACAGCTAACATGGAAATACAGCGAAAGATCGAAAACCGTAACGCTCAGGAATAAAAATGTCTGGCTCAACTGCTGCGGCGAACGTTCCGTAACGGTTTCACTGAATGAGGAGACCGGGATTTACGAGATATATGAGACTGACCAGGGCGGGGCAGACGACAGTTCTGCTACCCGGTGCCGCTGCCAGTGCTTTTTTGAATTTAAAATCAAAATTCCCGATGTGGAACCGGGAACCATCAAAGTGAAACTTTTCCGTATTATCTCTGACGCTGAATCGCCTATGTCAAAAGTATGGAAAGGTGATCTGGATCTGACCGAGGGCGAGGGAGATATCGTGATCGGGAAACAGTCCGGGTTTGTGTCTGCCGGCTCCGGCGGATACGATGAAATGTACATGGAGAAATACGATGGCGATAGCGCAATGGCTCCCCCCGAAGCTGTTGCTGATGATGCTGATGCTGCAACCGGCAACGCGGCACGGGAAATCGAAGAAGCTGATATCGTCAGAATTGACGGCACGAATCTGTATATTCTGAACAGATACCGTGGACTTTTTATATGCGATATCTCCAGTCCCGATAATCCGTCAATCTCCGGACAGGCCCCTGTAACCGGTAATCCGGTTGAAATGTACATCAAGGGAAACCTGGCATATGTGATCATTTCTGATACAAATATGTCTGTTTACCCCTACATGGACGCGGCCAGCAGCACTCTTCCTGCCGCATCTGTTGCCGGAAGCCGAATTGATGTTGTGGATATCAGCGATAAGAAAAACCCGAGAATTACCGACTCCTTCAGTCTGGAAGGAGAAGTTACGGACTCCCGCATTGTCGGCAATATCCTTTACGTGGTATCAGCCGAGCAGTCATATTACTATTACGGACTTGTGGATGAGCCTATGATGCTGGAAGATGCAGATGCGGATGCAGATGGCAAGACAGATGCCTCTTTTATCGCTCCTCACCCCGAACCTTATAACCCTGAGCGGAACACCTTTATCACATCCATTGACGTTTCCAATCCGAGTAACATCAGGGAAGCGGATCGTGAGGATTTCGAAGGAGCCGCGGCTCAGTTTGTCCATGTAACAGAATCCGCCATCTTCATCTCATCAGGCATGGGATACTATGCAGATGATAAAACCACCCTCATGTATATGGATATTTCCGACCCGAGCGGAATCATCAGTCAAAGGGGAAGTTTTGATGTTCCAGGACGCGTCGAGGATGAGTTCAAGATGGATTATGCAGATGGCCATCTCCGTGTCTGCACCTATGAATGGCGCGAAAGAGGCGTCAGCAATCTGATAGTCATTGATGTGAATGATCCTGATAACATGAAACAGAGCGGGGCTGTGGAACTCGCGAAGGGCGAACAGCTTTTTGCCACGCGGTTCGACGGAGACCGTGCTTATATGGTGACTTATGAACGAAAAGACCCCCTGTGGGTGATTGACCTGAGTGATCCGGCCAAACCGGAAATCAAGGGCGAACTTATCGTACCCGGATGGTCAACCCACATCGAACCCAGGGGCGACCGCCTGATTGCCCTGGGCGTGGATGATACCGAGGGATGGAAGACAGCAGTTTCCCTGTTTGATGTTTCTGATGCGGAAAATCCCGCGCTGATCGAGCGTATCTCCTTTGGCGAAGGAAATGGCTGGAGCTCTTCTTCGGCATACGAGGATGTCAAAGCACTTACCATCCTGGATGACATGGGAATGATCCTCCTGCCCTACGGTTTCTCGGATTACAGTGACGACAGATATCGCACGGAAAGCCGCCTACAGCTTATAGATTTCACGGCTGATGATCTTAATGCCCGGGGCTGGGTCAGCCAGAAGGGAAGCGTACTGAGAAGCCGCAGCTTCAATAACCGCCTGTTTTCGGTGTCTGATGATGAATTGCAGGTAATTGACGCGTCGAATCGTGATAAACCGGTGGTGACAGCCACCCGCACCCTGGCCTATAATATCGCTGATTTTATTCCTCTTGAAAATGGCTACGGGGTTCAGGTTGTTTCGGATAACAGCGGCCAGTACAGGCTGAGATCGGTTTCCCTGTCTGATCCGGAAGCTGTCGAAGCCCTCAGCGAGATCAGTCTGGATGAACCGGGATACTACTCCACGACCATCAGCAACGGGAATCTGCTGTATGTCGTCTTCACCCTGAACTGGGATTATATGGAAGACAAGGTCGGATTTTATCCTGTTTACGGTCATTCCAGGATCAGGGTTATTGACTTCTCCACTGCTTCAAATCCCAGGATGCGCGGGTATGTTGATATCCCGGGGAATTATTACAGTGCTGTGACACTCAAGGGCGGGATGTCAGTTTCCTCATATAACAGCGACGGGCAGATTGTACAGGTGAGAGACGATGTCCTGGTGTTCCCCATACTGAGGAATTACTATTATCCGTACTATATGCTGGAAGTTGACGACGTGGAAAGACCTGCTGATGAAGATGAGAAGCCGGAAGAACGGGAATTCTTTAACGGTCTGATCGTTGCCGACCTGTCGAGACCGGACGCTCCTGAAGTGGCCGCGGAATTCCCCATGGACATCAGGGGCGGCTCAGGTTATTTTGCCAAAGACGATGTGCTGCACTTCAGCTACAGGCAGGAAATCGAAACAGACGGCATAGACCGCCCCCAGGCCCAGTATTACCTGGCAAGGGTTGATCTGTCTGACCCGTCAGCCCCCGGGAAACTGCCTTCTGTCAACATCCCGGGCAACTGCGTGGGAATGGACGATACCGGGGTTTATGTTTATACCACCAATACCGAATGGGGAATGTATAAAGATGATCCCCAGGTTCACTCCTTCAATGTTGTTATGCTTGAGGGCGACACAGCAGTGCTGCTGGACAAAGTGGATCTGGAGAACTCTTTTTACAGAACCGTTGTTGCCGGCGGTCTTGCCTATCTTTCCGGCGGCGGATGGTGGTGGGGAAGCACCGGTGACCTGATGGTTATTGATCTTGCCGATCCTGAAAACCTGACCACCCATGAAACAGAGCTGCCCGCAGGCGGTTTCAGCATCATCGGTGTGAAGGATCGCAAGGTTTTTGCAACAGTGTCCGGCGGTGTGGCCTGCTATGATACTTCTGATCCGTCTCAGCTTAAATTGGAGGATTTCCAGGGGCAGGGCGGATGGTATAACCGCATAGTGTTTACCGAATCCGAGGCTTACCTGCCTATGGGGTATTACGGCCTGTGGGTGAAGGGACTGTAAGATTTTTCGTTTTTCTCGTTGCCGGATCGGATCATGTCCGGTAGCGGGAAAACTGATAAGGTGATTTCCAGAAAAGAATATAAATATACCACGGAACACACGAAATACACGAAAAAAGAGTGTCCTTCATTTTCCGGTTCGCGGTTCCGCGTTCAGGCGGCTGCCGAAGGCGGAACTGCGAATCCGGAGTGTCAGCTACGATATGAAAGATGCCCGAAAAAGAATATGATTCCGATAATTTCGTGTCTTCCGTGTCTTTCGTGGTTAAAAATCAGTTTTACGGTATCGGTATTAAATGGCAACTCATCTTGCAATAAGGGACCCGGAAAAAACGCATTATCCCATTTCAGTTTATGCAGCGTCCGGAATTATATCGACAAACCACTTTTCGAGCCCCGGCAAACGATTAATAAGAGCCTCGTAGCCGGCCATCACCTTCTTGG
>JAUCGG010000366.1 GCA_030378015.1 Desulfococcaceae bacterium HSG8 | reverse complement strand
CCCAGACCTCGGGGGTTTGGATGATCAGGGGTTTTGCTGGTTTTTGGGAAACATGGGGGTTTTTTGCTGAGGGGTTGGGGTTGGTCCCAGACCTCCGAGGTTCTGAGGACAAGCGGGCCCGCTGAGTTTTCGGAAACCTCGGAGGTCTTTGCTGAGGGGTTCGGGGTGGTCCCAGACCTCCGAGGTTTTGATGATAACCGGGTCTGCTGAGTTTTCGGAAACCTCGGAGGTCTTATATTGAATTTTATGATATGGAAATGCTCCCTGAATGACCGGAAAGGCCAAAATATCAAAATACTCATTGACATATTTTTATGTATCTGTACAAATACCAGGTTTCACAACAACGCAATAGTGGAAAATATTATATAACACCTTAACATATTTAAGAATCGGAGAAATTATCATGAAAGAAAACAGGGTTTGTAATTTTAACGCCGGGCCCGCAGCCCTCCCCCTTCCCGTGCTTGAGGAAATTAAAGATTCGTTTCTGAATTTCAACGGATCAGGGATGTCTGTTACGGAAATCAGCCACAGATCCAAATGGTTTGATGATGTTATAAACGACGCTGTTGCCCGGACAAAGCGGCTTTTAAACCTGGACGACAGATTCCGTGTCCTTTTCATCCAGGGGGGAGCCAGCTTGCAGTTCTGCATGATCCCCATGAATTTCCTGGGACAGGGACAATCAGCAGACTATGTGAATACAGGCACATGGTCCGCAAAAGCCATCAAGGAGGTACAGATCCAGGGCAAAACAGCGAATGTGGTCGCGTCTTCTGAAGATAAGGATTTTTCCTATATCCCTGGAAACATACCGTTTAACAGCGATGCGGTTTATGCTCACATCACATCGAATAACACCATCAAGGGGACCCAGTGGGCGGAATTTCCGGATACAAAGGGAGTGCCCCTGGTTTCGGATATGTCTTCCGATATTATGAGCCGGCCTTTTGATGTGAATCCTTTCGGGCTTATCTATGCCGGAGCACAGAAAAACATCGGCCCTGCCGGGGTGTGCATGGCGATCATCCGGGAGGATATGCTTGAAAAGGTTCCGGATTCCCTGCCTTCCATGCTGAAATATACCACGTTCAGCAAAAAAGACTCCATGTATAATACCCCGCCATGTTTTGCGATTTATACAATTCAACTGGTGTTGAAATGGCTGGAAGATACTGTGGGCGGGCTTGAAAAAATGGACGGGATAAACCGGAAAAAGGCGGATGTCCTTTATTCGATCATTGATTCCGGCGATTTTTACAGGGGAACTGCGGAAACGGGCAGCCGTTCCCTGATGAATGTCACTTTCCGTCTTCCCAGCGAGGAACTGGAAAAGAAATTTATTCAGACTGCTCTTGAAAATGATCTGGGGGGTCTGAAAGGACACCGTTCTGTGGGCGGGTGCCGTGCTTCGATTTATAATGCCACCGGGTTGGAAGCTATTGAGACACTTGCGGATTTCATGAAGACTTTTGAAAAGGAAAACGGATAGTGTTTGGTGTTTAGTTTATTTTTGGAAATTGCCTAAAAACACGCGACGTGCAACTTATAATGCCACGAAGTCACAAAGGCACAAAGGCACGAAGTCTCACGAAGATTCTTTGTGTTTCTTTGTATCTCCGTGCCGTTACGGCATTATCTGACTGTGTTTTATCTTGGTTAAAAAAAGTTGCACATGGCGTTAAAAACGTAAGCCGGTTTTTTTTCAAAACCGGCTTACGTTTACTTCCTTATATTCGGGACTTCGTTAGTTCAGTATGTATTTCTTAGGATCAACCGGAGTTCCGTTGAGTCGTACCTCATAGTGAAGATGCGGGCCTGTACTCATTCCTGTATTTCCGACCTCACCGATAATGTCTCCCTTTTTCACATCCTCTCCTCGCTTTTTCAGAATCTCTCGGAGGTGAGCATAACGGGTGATCATTCCGTATCCGTGGTCAATTACAACCATTTTGCCAAAACTTCCCTTGCTTCCGGAATATATCACAGTACCGTCCGCAGTGGCAGCTATAGGCGTTCCTTCCGAGGTGGCTATATCCAGCCCTTTATGAAATTCCTTCTTATTCGTGAACGGAGATTTCCGGCTTCCGAATCCTGAAGTCACGAAACCTTTTATCGGCCAGATCGCAGGTGTGTGCCTCAGGATGTTCTGCTTCTCAAGAAGATGTCCGAGGATGAATTTAAGCCTTTCCTGCTGGCTGGCTGATGCGATATGAAACTGTTCTATCTGATCATGCATTTCGCGAACCAGGGTGTTGTGCTTCTCTGTAAGCGCAATATCCGTATCCAAGTCTTCGGGCATTGACCCTCCGATGCCCAGGACACTGGCCTTATCATCGCCATTAACAAGTCCGGCCATATGCCGTATCTGTTTCTCAAACCGGTGCAGAATCATCAGATCCGACTTCAGCGAATTCACCTTATTTCCGAAGGTCCGAACCTGCTCATTCAGCGTATCAATTTCCTCTAACTGGGAGGAAACTATAGCTTCAAGCTTCTCCTGACGGGAATCGTATGACGAAATTTTGAAGTTGTAAGTAAAAATTTCGACAATCAGAAGCAGAGGGCAGGCGCAGAAGAACAGAAGTAAAATAAAGGCGCGCATCCTGGGAATCGTTACCCGTTTTATAGAAGAAGCGTTGCCGTCGGATATATATAAAGTAACTTTGTTATTCATGGTGACCTCCTTGTTAAATAATGAATTGCTACCAGATCAGCTTCGGACATTTTGCCGAAGTACCTGCCTCTATATTGTAGCAAGATGTATGCCGACAATGTAATAAGTCGG
>JAUCGG010000365.1 GCA_030378015.1 Desulfococcaceae bacterium HSG8 | reverse complement strand
TCCGTTTGGGAACGCAATTGCACGCAAAACTCCGTTTTGCATGTATGGCAAACAGAGTTTGCCGGACAGGTGTGTTCCCAAACGGAGTTTGGGAACAAGGACTTCCTAACATTTTTAATTGCACCCGCAAAGACACGGAGATACAAAAAAACACAGAACCTTCGTGAGACTTTGCGCCTTTGCGCCTTCGTGGCATTATAAATTGTTTTTACAAGAGGTTATTCTACCCGCTTGACCTGACGATAAAGAAGTTGTATAAACTGACATTCAATCTGCCAAATTAAGTATAACGGGAAATGAAAACACAAAATACGAAACACAAAACACAAAGGAATTTGACCTGTTATGGCTTTCTACGGGAAAAAATATGATGTCATTGTCGTGGGCGCTGGTCACGCCGGATGTGAGGCCGCGCTGGCAGCCGCCAGGATGGGATGCAGCGTCCTCCTGATGGCAATTGATCTGGACAAGGTGGCAGCAATGCCGTGCAGTCCTTCTGTGGGGGGAATGGCAAAAGGGCAGTTGGTAAAGGAGATTGACGCGATGGGCGGGGAGATGGCAAAAATTACAGATAAAACCGCCATCCAGTATCGAACCCTGAACACCAAAAAAGGGCCCGCGGTTCATTCATCCAGAACCCAGAACGATAAGATCCGGTACCACATTGCCATGAAGGCGGTGGTCGAAAGACAGCAGAATCTGGATCTGAAACAGGCAATGGTGGAGCGTCTTGTAACTGAGGGCGGAAGGATAGCGGGGGTGGAAGATAATACCGGATTCGGTTACCCGGGGCAGGCAGTTGTTCTGGCAACTGGCACGTTTTTAAGCGGTTTGGTTCATATCGGTTTCAGATCAGTCAGGGCCGGCAGAGCCGGGGAATTTGCCGCATACAGCCTTCCTGAGCATCTCAGGGAACTGGGGTTCGAACTGGGACGGATGAAGACCGGCACACCGCCCAGACTTAAGAAATCAACCATTGATTTCAGCAGATTTGAAGAGCACGGAGGAGATGAAAACCCCGTACCTTTCTCATTTTTTACCCGGGAAATCACCGCTTCCCAGGTTCCCTGCCACATGGGACACACCAATAAGAACAGCCTGCGGATTGTCCGGGATAATCTGAAATACTCAGCGCTGTACGGAGGGGTCATCAAAGGCATTTCGGCTAGGTACTGCCCTTCATTTGAGGACAAGGTTGTCAGATTTCCGCACAGGGAAACCCATCGCGTTATCCTCGAACCTGAAGGCCTGGATACAGATGAAATCTATGCCAGCGGCTTGGGAAACAGCCTTCCCACAGGGGTGCAGATTCAGTTTGTCCGGTCTGTGGAGGGGCTGGAACAGGCCGAGATCATGCGGCCCGCCTATGCCATTGAATATGACTATGTCAATCCGATTCAGTTAAAGCCTACCCTTGAGACAAAAAGGGTATCAGGGCTATTCATGGCCGGGCAGATCAACGGCACATCCGGATACGAAGAGGCCGGCGCGCAGGGGATGTGGGCAGGCATCAACGCGGCCTGCATGATCCAGGGCAGGCCCCCGTTCCTCCTGGACAGATCCCAGGCATACATGGCCGTTATGATTGACGATCTGGTGACCCGTGGAACCTCCGAGCCGTACCGCATGTTCACGTCAAGAGCCGAATACCGGCTCATGCTGCGGGAGGACAATGCAGATATCAGGCTCATGGAAAAAGGGCACGAGCTGGGTCTTATTGACAATGATGCCCTGAAGGACGTGAAAGCCCGCAGGGAGCAGATCGCCGCGGAGATCGGGCGCATCCGGAAGACCGTGATAAAGCCCGAAAAGCGGGTAAACGAATACCTGGAGGCCCGCGGATCCCAGCCCCTGACCCAGGGAGTTCACCTTGATCAGTTGCTGAAAAGGCGGGAAATGGATTACCGCACAGTCGAGAATTTCGCACCTGCGCCCGAGCCTGTCAGCGAAAAAGTTATCCGCCAGGTGGAGACGGAGATCAGGTATGAAGGTTATATCAGACGCCAGTTGAAAGAAATTGAAAAATTCAGAAACCTGGAAAATATAAAAATACCCGAAGGGGTTGATTTCGAAAAGGTTCACGGGCTTTCAAATGAACTGAAAGAAAAGCTCTCAGCCATAAGGCCCATCTCCCTGGGCCAGGCCTCCCGCATTGACGGCATAACACCGGCAGCCATTTCCGTTCTCATGATTGCTATTCGTCAGTGGTCAGTTGTCCGTGGTCAGTAGTCAGTTGGCAGTTGGCAGTTGGCAGTTGGCAGTTGGCAGTCGGCAGTCGGCAGTTGTCAGTTGCCAGTTGTCCGTTGTCCGTGGTAATTGTCAGTTTTCCGGGCTACAGGAACGCTTCAAAAATCCGACAATGTTTTGGGATAAGGGAATCGTGTGAAATGTGATCTGCGAAGAGTTCGGACAGATCTGTAAAAATTTTTCTTACATATAATGTCTGTTATTTTATCTCGGACAGAAGTGAAAATCAGCTTGCAATCTTATACCATTTGTAATAAGGTGATTTCCAAGAAAGAACATCCCACTACGGAATTCGGGTTCCCTGAGCCTGTCGAAGGGAACGGTAACTTCATCGCGGTCAGGAGGAAGGGAAATCTGTTTATGAAATATTTCCCTGATACGGATATCATTATCTGTTGGTTAAAAGGTAATGAAAAGATTGAAGAAAAAGCCATGTCTGTGAAACTGGAGAATATCGGGTTCTTTGATAAGGATAAAAGGCTTGAAAATTGAAAACTGGCTTGACTGAACCGTTTCAGTTATTTCTAATAAAGGATTCAGTTATTTCTAAGCTCTGAGGATTTAATATGATAAAAATAGAAAATAAAAATAATGAAGTGC
>JAUCGG010000317.1 GCA_030378015.1 Desulfococcaceae bacterium HSG8 | reverse complement strand
TGATGATGTTTATAATCACGGGCATAATATCAAAAAACTTTATTCAGATCTGATCGAACACTTCAGGAACCTGCTGGTTGTCAGAATGGGGAAAAAGCTCGACAGGCTGCTTGATGTACCTGCCCATGAGACAAAAATGATGGCCGACCAGGTGGGGAACCTTTCAGAAATCTATCTGAGCCAGTTGTTGGATATCCTGTTCAAAGAAGAATCCTCAATACGATATTCGGAACAGCCGAAACTGGCTCTTGAAATGGTCTTTATCAGGATGTTCCAGGCAAAGCCTGTTTTGCCCATTGATACACTCATCGAAAAGCTGGATAATCTGAAAAAGGGGATTTATGACGATGTTCCGGCAAATTACAGAGAAACAGCCGACAGAGATCAGATCAGAGAGCAACAGGCAACTGACTACAGACAAAAGGCAACCGACAACGAACAACTGACAACTGACAACCGACAACCGACAACTGACAACCGACAACTGACAACTGACAACGAACAACCGACAACTGACAACATACAAATAGCTTTCAACCCCGCGGATACCACCGAAAAGACCTGGGAAAAGCTTATCGGGGTTATTTCAGACAAATCTCCCGCGCTGGGCGCTGGTCTGACAAAATGTATGTTGAAAAATCTGGATGACCGGGGTATGGAGATCGAAGTCGCCGGAAACGGATTCAACTTCAGCAGAATCAGCAAGAAAGAGGATGTCATAAAAGCAATCTGCAGCGATTTCTTCGGAAAAGAAATGAAGATTGTGATCAGCGCAGCAGAAAATCAGGAAGATGATAAAAAAAACGAAAAAAAACGGGAAGATTCTTTAAGACAGGAAGCTATGCATCATCCCCTGGTTGAGGCAGCGTTGGAAATTTTCGACGGCAGAGTAACAGATGTAAAAATTTATAGCAGGAGGTAGATTATGAAGGGCATGGGAAATATGATGAAGCAGGTGCAGAAAATGCAGTCAAAAATGGTCAAGCTTCAGGAGGAACTGGCTGAAAAAACAATTGAAGCATCTGCCGGAGGCGGTATGGTCAAGGTAGTGACAAATGGCAAGCAGGAAGTCGTATCCATTGAGATTGAAAAAGAAGTTGTCGATCCCGATGACGTCGAAATGCTCCAGGATTTAATCCTTGCAGCGGTAAACGAGGCATTGGCAAAATCCCAGGAAATGGCATCAGGAGAAATGAGCAAACTTACCGGCGGACTGAGCATACCCGGACTGATGTGACGCGGGCCGCAGATTCCGGATTTTCGGATCTGTAAATCCTCCAATAACAACAGACAACGGACAAATAATGAGTCACTATCCGTCATCAATCCTGAATCTGATCAGAAATCTTTCCAGACTCCCGGGAATCGGGGAGAAAACCGCGGAACGCCTCGCCATGCATATCCTCCGTATGCCGGACAAAGACGCTGAAAAGCTGGCCAGCAGCATCCTGGACCTGAAGGAGAAAGCCAGGCTGTGTTCCTTATGTTTTGCTATGAGTGATACGGAAATTTGCAATATCTGTGCAAATCCCGAGAGGGACCCTGCGGTTCTGTGCGTGGTGGAACAGCCTGCGGAAATGGCGGCTGTTGAAAAATCAGGTTCTTTCAGAGGACTGTATCATATTCTCCAGGGCGTATTATCGCCCATGGACGGCATCGGCCCGGACAATATCAGGGTCAGGGAACTTATTGAAAGGGTGGAACACGGCCAGATAAGGGAAATTGTGCTTGCCACCAGCACCAATGTGGAGGGAGAAGCAACCGCGTCATATATCGCAGAACGCCTTCAGAAGTACCCGGTCAAAGTGACACGAATCGCTTCAGGGGTTCCCATAGGCGGAGACCTGAAATATGTTGATCAGGTAACCCTGAGAAGAGCGATGGAAACCAGATATACCGTGTGAGATATACTTGCAAAATGTATATTTACTGATGTTCATATCGCAAAATGTAGGGTGGGGCTTGCCCCCACCGATGTTTACTGATGTTCATATCGGATATAACCGAAATGGCGGGATGGCGATAATGGCGGGGCAAGCCCCGCCCTACAAAATCCGTGTGATGGGTTCTACCCCACCGGCTGACAGAGAATAAAACCCGCCCTGCATTTCTTGAAAGACCTCCGAGGTTTTCAAAACTTCGGAGGTCTCCTACTTATTTATTTACTATTTTTATTATTTATAAATGGAACCTTCGGATATTTTTACCTGTAAACAATGCGGCGATTGCTGCATGGGATACGGGGGAACCTTTGTCACAGCGGAAGACATCAGAGCCATTGCCGCTTATATCAAAACCGCTCCCCGTGATTTTGTATCAGATTACTGCCGCATGTCAGGTGACAGGCCCGTGCTGGCCCAGGGTGAAAACGGCTATTGTATCTTCTGGAACGAAGTCTGTACGGTTCACCCTGTGAAACCCCGGATGTGCAGGCTGTGGCCTTTTATAGAAAGTGTGCTGACTGATGTAACAAACTGGCATATCATGGCCGAATCATGCCCGGGGATACGCACAGATGTCCCGGATGATGCGGTGCGGGAATGTGTGAAAAAAGAACTCGCCCATTGAAAAATAGGCATTTGAAAATTAAAAAAACGAGGTATTTGCCTCTTCCTGCCTGTATCCCAGCAAACCAGTCGGGGTTCGTGCCTCACCCTGACCTACACTACAACTTTCAAGCAACGGAGTGCCGAAATGAAATTTTGGCATTGCGTAAGCGAGTGAAGCTTGCGCAACATGGTATTCTGCATAGCTGCCTTCAGGCTTCGGCGTGAGCTCAGTCGGACGAAAAATTAAAAAACGGAATCCATTGCTTACAAGAATTTTCGATCTACTAAACTTATATTTTAATTTTATCATATATATTATCGTATTTGTAA
>JAUCGG010000073.1 GCA_030378015.1 Desulfococcaceae bacterium HSG8 | reverse complement strand
AAAATGAGACAATATATCGAAAATCTTCGTTTCAAATCTTCGGCACTATTCTTTTATAAATAAGCAGGTTAACTAGTTTTCGTTCAGACACTATATAACCAAGCCCTTCCAAGCAGAGGAAGTGCTGGTACGCGTTAAAACCCATCTGTCCCTGCGGAACCTGCAAACGCGCCTTGAAGAAAAAAACAGGGATATGTCAGAAGCTCTTGAAAAACTGAAAAATACTCAGAATCAGCTTATCCTTCGGGAAAAAATGGCTGCCCTGGGCCAGCTTGTTGCAGGTATTGCTCATGAGATCAATACTCCGCTGGGAGCTATACGGGCTTCTATCAGCAACATTTCCAACGCGCTCAGTGCATCAGTTCAGCATCTTCCCCAACTCTTCCAGCAGATTTCACCGGAACGTCAGGCCGATTTTTTTGCCCTGTCCCAGGCTGCTCTGGAAAACAGGAACTCTTTATCTTCCAGGGAAGCGAGAAAGATGAGACGCAGACTGAAAGCAGAACTGGAAGCAGAAAATATTGATGAAGCAGATTCCCTTGCCAATACATTGGTGAATATGGGCATTTCCCAGGATATTTCGCCCTTTGTTCAGCTTCTGAAGGAAAAAAACAATACCTTTATTTTACAAACCGCTTACAATCTTTTTGTGCAGCAGAATAACAGCCGGAATATTATGATGGCTGTAGAGCGAGCCTCCAAAGTGGTCTTTGCGCTGAAAAACTATGCCCGACATGATGAAGACGGTCTGATGATCAGTGCCAGGGTGACGGAAGGAATAGACCTAGTGCTGACGCTCTATCATAACCAGCTAAAAAAAGGAATAGAAATCGTCAGGAATTACGGCGATGTGCCGGAAATACTCTGTTACCCCGATGAACTGAACCAGGTTTGGACAAATCTCATTCACAACGCGATTCAGGCAATGGGCGGAAAAGGACGCCTGATAATCTCTGTTCAGACATCTGAAATGTCTTATATTATCGTTCAGATTACTGATTCCGGATGCGGCATACCGGATGCTGTCCGGGATCGCATTTTCGAACCGTTCTTCACCACCAAACCATCGGGAGAAGGAAGCGGTATGGGGTTGGATATTGTCCGGAAGATTATTGACCGCCACCAAGGCAGAACAGAGACAGAGAGCCAGCCCGGAAGGACGACGTTCAGTATTTTTCTGCCGATGCGTGATGCGTGAAACATGATGCGTGAAACGTGAAACGTGAAACGTGAAACGTGAAACGTGATGCGTGAAACGTGAAACGTGATGCGTGATGCGTGATGCGTGATGCGTGATGCGTGATAATGATAAGGTTCGGAGTACCTTCTCCTGAACTGACAACTCAGTAGATCGAAAAAGTCCCCCAAAGCCTCTCGTTCCTACGCAAAGCGTGGGAACGAGCATTTCGCGTGTCTTGGCCGAAACTTTTCAATCTACTGACACTCGGAAAAGCCGCTGAATGCAAAGCTTGCTTTGCGGCTTCGGTGTGAGTTCAGTCGAATGACTGGCAAAGCAGGCTTTGCACTCCGCTGATCATTTATGTAATAAAATCCGTGCATATCCGTGTTTATCCGTGTCCATACCCCGCTGTTTTCAGGACACTGATGTGCACGGATCATTTCCCTGATAAAATCAATGGTTATCCGTGTCCTATACCTCGGGAACCTTTTTCTCCGTCTGATTTTATTTCGGACAAATTAATATCATATTTTTTGATCTTATAATGGATGGCTCTCCGGCTGATTTTCAACAGTTCTGCTGCATCTTTCTGTACGCCTCCTGTCTGTCGCAGGGCGCGAATAATCGTGTCCCGCTCGCTCTCCTCCAAGGAAAAAGAAGATTTTTCAGGCAGAGCTTTGTCCGCGGCTTCCGGGATATCGGAGAGATGAAGGTCGTCAGGCCGTAATATTCCGTCTCTGCACATAACCACGCCGGCTTCCAGCGCGTTCCGGAGTTCCCGCACATTCCCGGGCCAAGGATAATTGCAGAGCCATTTCACAGTTTCATCAGGGAGGGTGAGCATCGGGATATTATGTGTTCCGCAAAATTTTTCTGCAAAATTTTGTGCAAAAACAGGGATATCCTCTTTTCTCTTCCGAAGCGGAGGAACTTTCAGCGTGACGACGCGGAGCCTGTAATACAGATCTTCCCGAAAACGACCTTCTTTAATGTCTTCGGTCAGGTTCGCATTTGTGGCAGCAAGAACACGGCAATTGACGGGTATCTCGCGGATATCGCCAATCCGGCGTATCTTCCGCTCTTCTAAAAACCGGAGAAGCCTGACCTGCATTTCAGGCGAAATATTCCCGATCTCGTCCAGGAAAAGGGTTCCTTTATCCGCAGCTTCGATTAACCCTTTTTTATCACGTATGGCATGGGTAAATGATCCCTTCATATGCCCGAAAAGTTCGCTCTCCAGAAGCCCTGTGGGTGTGGAACCGCAATCCACAACGACAAACGGACGATCATTCCTGGGGTTGAGCTGATGAATGATACGGGCAACGCATTCCTTTCCTACTCCGCTTTCTCCTAGGATCAGCACGTTTACATCGCTCGCGGCAACCCTTTTTATGAGATCGTAAAGTTCCTTCATAGCAGGGCTTTCTCCCACATAAAAGGTCTGATCAGCGGCAGAAATTTCAGCAGAGCCGTGGGAGGCAGTTTTCAGAATTTCATTTATCTTTTCAAGAAGTTCTTTGCCATCAAAAGGTTTGGTAAGATAATCCACGGCCCCGGCTTTGAGCGCACGGACAGCATCAGGAATGGTTCCATAGGCTGTCAGTAAAATGACGGGGAGATTCGGAATGCGTGACCGGACTTCTGAGAGAAGGCGCACTCCGCCCATATCCGGCATCTTCACATCGGAAATCATCAGATCAATCCGATGTTTTTTAACAAGTACCAGGGCTTCATGCGCACCGGATGCCCTGAGTACACTGAAGCCAGCCGAAGAAAGGCGTGCCTCCAGCACCTCCAAGATGTGCAGGTCATCATCAACGATCAGTATGGTTTTCTGAATCAAGATTTACTCCTTATTGTGCTTGTTAACTTGCCATTTTTGCTTCGGCTTCAAATCTCAGAGGTTTCGGAAACCTCGGAGGTCTTCTTTTACAGGTCAGGAACTTCCCGATATGCTGACTAAGTGCTCTGTTTCATAAATAATGTCAGGGTTGCATGGGCGCAATGTAACGTAATCTTTCAGATTGCGTTCTTCGCTTACTTATCCGGGCGGGCGCATTTACAACTTAGGGGAGCAGTCCCGGAGGGACGACTGAAAATAAGCCCGGCAATTTATTGCCGGGGCGGATGTCCTCGTTTTTTCAGTCCCGGAGGGACGACTGAAAGCTTTTCAGTCGTCCCTCCGGGACATGATGATCCGGAATCTCACCCGGCAATGAATTGCCGGGCTGTTTTCAGTCGTCCCTCCGGGACTGAAAATCACTCCCCTGACTTGTAAATACGCCCTATACGGGCGCAATCTGAAAGATTACGTTACAGATGATAGCGGGTTCGGGATATGCGGAATAAAACAGGCTTTGCGCTCCGAGGAATTTAACCCGGACATTATTTATGGAACTGAGCATTTAGTCTCCTTTTTGTTATCAGTAGATCGAAAATTTATGCGGGCAGTGGATTCCGGGTTAAAATCGGAAAACATCCGTTTTCTGATTTTTACCTGAATGGCAGTATCTTAGGTGATTTCCGGAAAAGCGAAGTTTGTAGTTCCGCCTTCAGGCGGTATGAGGCCGCCTGAAGGCGGAACTACAAACTTCAACTCTGGAAATCGCCTTAAAGTGCCATTCCGGGGAACCTTTATGATCTGCCGATCACAACGAATGATGAAGTCCGCAACGACTCTCCCTTTCGTAAAGGGGCCGGGGGGATTTTTTATCGGGACTTCTCAGGTCTGCTCTTTTGAGATTTGTCTCTCTGAGGTCTGCCCGCTAAAATTCGCCATCTCCCATTTCTCCCCGTCAGATTCCAGCCACTCTTTATGCTTTCTCAGAATTTCATCGAGCTTTTCCTGTTCCATAACCTCCGATTATCACAATTGGTTCTTCTTCTTCCCAGAAATTTCAAAACAGCCTGCATTGTATTAATAAGCGGCTTGCCGAACATTTCCTGAAACGCGTGTTTCCGACCGGACACACTCGCAAAGCAAGCTTTGCACTCCGGATTTGCAGCTTATTTATCATGACGTTTTCCCTGTTTTTTATAATTAATGATCACGATAGCTATGGAGACAAATTCGCACCCGAATATAATCGTCCCGGGGATGGCAAGAAGTAACCAGAATACCACAGGGTTTTTATGAAATACGAGACTTAAAATTTGGAGAATTCCGAAAAACTGGGCAATCACAAGAAAACATAATGCGACGGACAGGGTAATGATTACAACTTTTTTTAAGATTCTCTTTGATGCACATAGCCTTGTATTTTCATTACTTTCTTTCAATAACCACCTCCCCGATAACGGGCACTGGTTCAGTTCAATGGGAATTCTTGTAAAATCAGGCTGTTGCCTGGGAATCCCGGATATCCGGCAATCTGTTGTTATTTCAGACAAATCCGGGTGATTTTTCCAGAAAATCCCATTGAACTGAACCAGTGCCAAATCAGCCAGAATCAGGAATATTAAAACTTCCAGCCAAGACTTGCCATGAAAGCTCTCCCGTTCGCCATTGTTCCCTTGGTTGGCCAGGACTGATTCGAGTTGATGGGATAGTAAATATCCGTATCCGAAAGGTTCGAGCATCTCAGGCTGAAATACATGCCGTCCCACAGCAGATTTTCAATTCTGATATTCGCACCGAAGTTGAAATAAGCGTCAGCCTTGTCACCGATCCTGCCCACAGGCGGAGAATCCGGATCACTCTCATCCGAGGGAAAAGGACTCCACTGGGATTCCATCTCATCCACATAGTTTCCGGTCAGGGCAAAGGTTATGTCATTGCTGAATCTGTACGATGCTTTGACATACCCGAGGATTTTCGGCGAGAAAGCCACGTCAATGTCCTTGTTCTTCTCATCCTCCGTATCCTGGTAGGTGACTGCAATATCCAGTTGCAATTTGTCAAGGGGTTTTGCCCTGATCTGAAATTCCGCGCCGTTGGTACTCATTTTTCCGAAATTGCCCCAAAGAAGCGTTATGGTATCATCGGGGTTGATGTTGATGCGGCGAAGAATCAGATTGTCCATCTCATTGCGGAAAAGACTGAAGCTGGCAGTGAGTTTTGAGGATAAGACGGCCGAATAATTCAATTCGATGGTTCTTATTTCCTCGGGTTCGAGTTCAGGGATATGAGGGTGGATCAGGGCGCTCTCATCCTGGTACAGCGTGGGGCGGTTGATCGCCTCGCCGTAGAGAAGTTTGAAAATATTCCGCTCATTCAGCGAATAAATGGCTGCAAAACGGGGAATGACCGCGACATCCTCATCCTCGTTAAATGTGCGCCTGTTGCGGCTGAATTCCTCTCCGGGGGTGCTTGTATTTTTCTGGTAAAACGCATCGAATTTCAACTGCTGTTCAAGCCGGATTCCCGCAACCCAGATAAGGCTGTCCAGCATCCTGTACTTTGCCTGTGTATAGAATGCCCTGGTCATAATCGTATCTTCCTCATCCAGGCTCATGCGGACGTTGCTGAGTGCCAAATCCGGTATGTCGTATTCTGTGAACACATCAAAGGCAGCATGGTAGTTCAGCCCCGCCGTGATATCCAGGT
Organism: Desulfococcaceae bacterium HSG8; assembly: GCA_030378015.1. Classification (GTDB taxonomy): domain Bacteria; phylum Desulfobacterota; class Desulfobacteria; order Desulfobacterales; family 4be13; genus JAUCGG01. The sequence goes on along the minus strand of JAUCGG010000073.1, from coordinate 18,535 downwards.
CGGGAGACGGGGTTATGAATGCATTCAGCTCGATCCCGGCAGCGCGTGAATTTATATTTTCATGCTGCAACGCGTCGTTTTCCAATCCGAAATCATATCTCGAGTGCAAGTGATAATTAGAAAAATCAAGCTTCGCGTCGAGTGCGACCATGCTTGTGACTTCCTTTTTGTAACCGAACGAAATTCTTGTTACTTCACTGAGTGATTTTGGGTTGAAATCAGGATCAGGCGGCGTAAGGAAAGGACGAACAAAGGATGATCCGTCATAACTCAGAGCTGCATAAAAATCTTTGAATGCACCTGAAAAATCGAAATGTCTCAGTTCCTCCTGAAGTTCGCCCTCAGATGTCCCTTCCAGATTCTCACCTAATTTGCTTAATGGTATATCAGGGCCTTCTGAGTCATAGTATGAGGCATTGAAGGCATATCTGATATCGCCTTCCCGGCCTGAAAATCTGGCAGCCAGTTTATATGTTTCCTCTGTGCCGACCGAAGCCGACATGAAACTAACCGGTGTGCTTTCGTCAGCCTCATTGGTAATGATGTTGATTGCTCCGTAAAACGCTCCGGAGCCATAGATAACTGACATGGGGCCCCTGACCACCTCGATTCTGTCAACAGCCTCGACCGGCACGTTGACAGATGTGAGAATTTCATTTGAACTGGTGTAATTATTGACCTGTTTGACGCCATTGACCAAAAAAATAACATTTCTGTTATTCAGGTCATTCCAGAATCCGCGAATACCGAAATTGCTTCCGAAATTAGACCAGTCATCAATGTTGTACAGACCGGGAACATTTTCCAGGATTTCTGTCAGGGTTCGGTATCCGTAAGTTTCGATATCCTCCCGTGTGACGATCACGACACTCGCGGGAATCTCGCTGACTTTTTCCGCCTTTTTCCCCGCGGTGGTGATCTCCAGGTTCAGCAGATCGCCCAGGGAAATGCCTTCCATACCTTCCACGTCTTCCCTGGCCGATGACACAGCGCTGATGCTCATCGCTATGAGAATAATTGTGAGAAAAACGATTGCCTGTTTCAAAGTCTTCATTTTCATTCTCCTTTCTGATTCAAAACGGTTATCAACTTGCCAAGATTCATACCCCTAAGTGCTCTGTTTCAGAAATAATGTCCGGGTTATAAATTCCGCGGAGTGCAAAGCTTGCTTTGCGGGAATCCCGCAGTGGCGCAAAGCAAGCTTTGCACTCCTCCGTTTTAACCCGGAGTGCGAAGCCTGCTCTGTAACGTAATCTTTCAGATTGTGCCGGGACAGATAAAGCGGGAACGCAATCTGAAAGATTACGTTACATTCTGCCGATCCGACCCGGATATTATTTCCGGAACAGCACTAAGCGTGACAGCGTTAAAATTTCCATCCGACTGTCGCCAGAAGACTTCTCCCCGCTCCGAGGGTTCCTTTTGGAAAAAGCCCGTTATTGTTCGTAGTCGCAGGGTAACGGATATCCTCGTCAAGCAGATTCGATCCCCTGATATTCAGGTACAGCCCTTTGCCGAACAGGTTATTAAAACGCAGGTTCGCGCCTAATGAGAAATAGCTGTCCGCATCCTCGCCGATACGCGCGCCTGTTCCGTCCGGATCTGAGGCCCAGCCGGCCTTCATTGAACTGACATAGTTGCCAGTGATGCCAAGGGAAATGCCTTGGGGAAAATGATAGGATACCTTGAGATAACCCAGGAAATCCGGAGAATATCCGGGATCGATATCCGGATATTTTTTATCCTCTGTATTTTGCCAGGTCCCGCTCAGTTCCAAGTTCATATTGTCCAGGGGTTTTGCCCGAACCGTCAGTTCCGCGCCCAGGGTTTCCATTTCTCCTGCATTTGCGCTGCCTGAATAATAATCCCCGTTTTCATCAATGCCGTGAGTCCGGACAATCAGGTTTTCAAGTTTGTTATAAAAAATGCTGGCATTAATCACGAGGCTCGGAAAAGGAGTTGCAATATAGTTTAACTCTGCTGTCTTAATTTTCTCAGGTTCAAGATCAGGATCACGGCCATTGTCGAACTCCTCTTCAGCCTGCCACCATGAAGGCTGATTCGTTGCCTGACCATAAAGGAACTTTAAGATATTATTGTCATTCACATTGTAAATCGCGGCAACGCGGGGAATAACTTCCCACTGATCTTGGGAATAAGAGGTTTCCTGAACAATAGCAGGTTCCCCGATACTCTCGTCCGCATTCATCAGCCTGATCACATATTCTTCCATCTGTTCAAACCTGATGCCTGCCACAAATTTCAGATTACTGAACGGTTTGTAATTGATCTGGGTGAACAGGGCCCGGGTCACAATTTCCTCATCATCCGCGAGCCCCTGTGTTGTATTGTAAAAAATCCCTAATCCCGCAGAAGGCAAGTGGAGCCTGTTCTGGATATCATACACTGCCCGGTATTTCAGACCGGCAGTTATATCGAAATTATCAGAAGGCGTTATGAAGGTTGTCAGACTGATATCATAAGCATTGGAAGGTATGGTCTGATATCCGTAAAAATTTTTGAAAAGCCAGTCATAATCAACTTTGTGCCGGGATCTGTAATACCCCGCTCTTGCATCAACAGAGACCATTTCTGACAGGCTGTTCTTATATCCGATCACCGCGTTTGTCGTAATAACGCTGCTTGTCGATCCCTGATCCACACCGGGATAGAAAAGATAGATTTCATTTTCAGTTTCTATATAGCTGATATCTGAATAAAAATTATTGAATTCCCCTGAAAAATTGAAATATTTTTCTTCTCCTTCCAACAGGTCCCCGGTTCCTCCTGCGGGCATTGACGAGGTGTCATCCGTCATCTCTTTGTAAGGTTTGTCAATACCGGATGTGGAGAAGAATGATCCGGTAATCGCGTATTTCAGATTGCCCTCCTGACCGGAAGTTTTCAAAAACAGCTTGCGGGTGTCATGGGTACCGATGGAAGATGATACAATATTTGCGGATTCTTCTTCTGAGACACTGTTGGTAATAATATTGATGATGCCGAAAAAAGCCCCGCTTCCGTAAATTACTGACATGGGGCCCCGCACCACTTCGATTCTGTCAATCGCCTCAACTGGAACAGCTATCTTATGCAAGGGATAATTGGAATTTACATTGTTGATCTGATCAACACCGTTCACATAGATCATGAGGTCGTCGTTTGCCACCACATTCCAGAATCCGCGTACACCGAATTTATGATATCCGTCCCAGCTATAGTCATTGATCACATACATTCCCGGAATATTTTCCAGAATTTCCGGTAATGTGGAATAACCATAAGCCTCAATATCCTCCCGGGTAATAATCACCACGCTCGCGGGAATCTCGCTGACCTTTTCCGCCTTTTTTCCTGCTGTGGTGATCTCCAGATTGAGCAGGTCGCCCAGGGAAATGCCTTCCATGCCGTCCTGGGCGAATGCACCTGTGGCGATGCTCAGTGCTACGAGAATCATTGTGAAAATGCCGATTATCTGTTTCAAATTTTTCATGCTCTTTCTCCTTTCTGATGTAAATCGGTTTGACGGCTTTCTGCCCTTGCAGTGTTAAAATTTCCATCCGATGCTTGCCAGAAATGATCTCCCGGGCCCGATACTCCCTTTGTCAGCCCATGCGTTGTTCGTGCCTGCGGGATACAGGATATCCTCATCCAGCAAGTTTGATCCTCTGATATTCAGATATAATCCCTGTCTGCCAAACAAATTATTGATCCGCATATTGCAGCCCAGCAAAAAATAACTGTCAACTTTCCTTCCAACCCGGCCTTTTGCAGGTGAATCAGGATCATCAGTATCCCGGGGAGTATTGTCCCAATAAGGTTCCATCTCATCAATATAATTGGCGGTCAGGGAAAATATTCCGTTTCCGGTTTTTCCCATGTCAAACGCATAAGAGGCTTTTGCATACCCTAACAGTTTGGGAGAATAGGCGACATCAATATCGCCGAGCCCCTTTCTTTTATCTTCTGTTTTCTGATATGTTCCGCTCAACTCCATACGGAAGTTGTGAAGCGAGGAAAACAGCACAGAGAATTCCATCCCGTTTGTCACCATTTCGCCTGCATTCGATGAAAACGAATGGTAAGTGCCTTGATCGTCAAAATAGTGGACCCGGGTAATCAGGTTATCCAGCGTATTCCTGAAAATGCTCAGATTTGTGGTGACTTTGGGAGAGAACGATGCAATATAATTCAGTTCTAAAGTCTCAATGTACTCCGGTTCAAGATTTTCGCTTCCGCTTTGTACCTGCTGACTGTTCTGAAAAAGGGAAGGAGCATTGATGGCTTTTCCATACAGAAGTTTGAAGATATTGCTATCATTCAGAGTACAGATTGTAGCGAACCGGGGGATGACCTCAATATCATCTTTATCATAAGTACCTTTTATTTCAGTATATTCCATGTCTTCGGCAGGCCCCTGGCTCCATGCCACCGAGTATTTTTCCACCTGTTCGCCCCTGAGGCCCGCGACGATCTTCAGATTGTCCAGCAAATCATAATTTATCTGGGTAAATATTGCCCTTGTATTGATATTGTCACCATTATCCAGTTTCCATGAAAAGGAATAAAGCCCCAGTTCAGGATGGTGCAATATATGATCCATACTCTCCGAGCGGTAGCTGAGACCGAGAATTACGTTCAGTTCTGGCAGCGGATCAGCAAATACATTCAGTTCTGCTTCATAAGATCGCCCTTCAATGATTTCCTCACCGTTGTAATTTTCATGGAAATAGTCAGCAAAACGGTGATTATTATGGGTGGCATAAGTAAGTTTTCCGTCGATTTTAATTGTATCTGTAATTTCTCCCAGGTATCCGGATGAAAAGGTCATCAGTTGCCTTCGCGTAAGATAGCCGTCTGTTGCGGATGGAAAAAAAAAGTATTCTTCTGACTCGTTTTCATTATAGGAAAAATTGGTGTAAAAAGATTTGTATTTCCCTGAAAAATTAAAATATTTATTGTTTTCTTCCAATCTGCCGCCGGTATCCTGAGGCACACCTTTCAGAGGCGGTTGGGAACTGTCCAGGGATGTCATCTTGCTGAGAGGTTCATCAGGTCCGTCAGTATCATACAGTCCTCCATTCAGAACATAAGAGAACTCATGTTCTTTACCCGCAAGCCTGGTAAAGAGCTTTTTCGTGTTTTGCGATCCCCCTGAAACTGATATAATACTTGCTGATTTCTCATCTGAAATGTCATTGGTGATGATGTTGATGACACCGAAAAAGGCTCCGCTGCCATACATCACGGACATGGGACCCCGGACAACCTCTATCCTGTCAATCGCTTCAACCGGAACCCCGACATCAGACATCAGATAATTATTTATAAAGGGGTAAGTACATTTGACGCCATTGACCAGGATAATAATATTTTTGGATTCATAAGTCCAGAATCCCCTTATTCCGAAAACATTCGCATTATAGGCAAGATCGTCAATAACATACAAGCCCGGTATATTTTGGAGGATTTCCACCAAAGACATATAGCCGTATTTTTCAATTTCTTCCCGCGTGACAATTACCACGCTGGCGGGAATCTCGCTGACCTTTTCCGCCTTTTTTCCTGCTGTGGTGATCTCCAGGTTCAGCAGGTCGCCTAGGGAAATGCCTTCCATGCCGTCCTGGGCAAGTGCGTCTGTGCCGATGTTCAGTGCTATAAGAAGAAAAATTGTGAAAACGCCGATTGTCTGTTTCATGTTCCTTTCCTCCTTTCCTGTTGTAAAGCGGTTTGACCACCTTCCGTCCATTCTGCCAAGTTCATAAGTGCCTATACAAAATTTTCTGATTATAATGCTTTTAGGGGATGCTCTGAAACCGGAACGGATGTCGGGGATTCCCGCTCCCGCTCCCGGATCGGGACAGTAAGAGCAAGAGTAAGAGCAAGGCTCCCCTAAATCCGTTATAATCAGAAAATTTTACCAACTTGTACGCGGGGTTTCTGACCACCCCGCGATATTCCACTTTCAACTGCTAAAACTCATAAGCAAGCGTGAGCAGAAATTCCCTGCCAGGCCCGATGACGCCTTTATCAGCCCATCCGCTGGTATCATAAGTGGGATAATGAATTTCCTCGTCAAAAAGGTTTGAAATCCTGAGATTCGCATCAAGACCTTTTATAAACAAATCATTCACTCTCAGATTTGCGCCGACAAGAAAATAGTCATCTGTCTTTTCACCGATTCTTCCAACTGCAACATAGTCGGGATGAGAAGGATCCTGGGTGGAAGAATCTGCGGCAGGAGAATTGTTCCAATGAGCATACATTGAATCAACGTATGTTCCGGTCACAGAGACAACCAGATTGTTCCTATCCCGGTCAGAGGGTAAGTGATACGCGGCTTTGAAATATCCCAACAGATTGGGCGAAAACGCCACATCCCTGTCCTTGAAATTCTGATCTTCAGTTTCCTGGTAAGTGACTGCCAGATCAATATGAAAATTCTCAGATAATTCGGATCGCATCGTCAGTTCCGCTCCGTTGGTGACCAGTTCCCCGCCATTGCTTGAATATGCCGTTGCAACCTCGTCCTCGATCTTAAAATCCCTGGTTATCAGATTGTCCAGGGTGTTCCTGAACAGGCTGAAGTTGATTGTCAGTTTTGATGACCACACAGAGAAGTAGTTAAGTTCATAAGTCTGAATCTCTTCGGCGTCAAGAAAAGACAGGTTTGAATCATTGGCAATATTGGAAAGAATGATATCACCGTTGTCAAAAACAGAAGGAGTTTTGATTGCTTTGCCATACATAAATTTGAATATGTTTCTGTCATCCAGGGAATACAGGGCTGCGAATCGCGGTATGATATTTGTATCACCGTCTTCGACTTTCTCAATGCGTTCCACCATTTCCGGGGATCCCTGGTGAAATATCTGAGCGCACTCATATCCTTTTTCCTGCTCAAAGCGGATTCCCGCAGTCAGCCTGAGTTTTTCAAAGGGCTGGTAATTCGCCTGGGTAAAAAAAGCATAGGTATCAACCTCATCGCCGTCTTTCAGTAAATGGTAAGAATTGTCAAATCCGACTGCCGGCAAATCATTTTGCTGGTTGTTTTCATAGTTTGACCGGTAATACAAACCTGCGGTCATATCGAATCCTTCAGCAGGATTTATAAAAAAATCTATTTCCGCTTCATACGATTTCATTCTGTCAGTGCTGACAGCGTATTCGTCAGCGCTGAGAAAGGTGAAATCGTGATCTGTAATTGAATTGAAAAAAGCGAACCTGGCGTCAACATCCAGCCAGTCAGTCACTTCTTTCCTGTATCCTATCAGCACATTTGTATTGTTTATTTTCTGGGATTGCTTGTTACCGGGAAACGGCGGAACAACATACGCAAAGCCCACATCAGCTTCCACATGAGTAAGATCAGCGTAAAAATTTTTGTATGAACCTGAGAGATTGAAATATTTCGAATCTCTGCTGAAAATATCTTCCCCGACCGACTTGTTTTCATGAGCACCGGGGTCAGTCATCATATCCTTGTAAGCAAGGTCTTCACCGTCCTTATCACGTATGCAGGCGTTCAATGAAAATTTAACCTCATCTCCTCCGTGCGCCCTTGCCAGTATTTTTTTTGTATTGTCCGTGCCATAAGATGCGGAGATCATGCTTGCGGATTTTTCTTCGGATGCACTGTTGGTGATAATATTGATGACACCGTAAAATGCACCTGATCCGTAAATGACTGACATGGGGCCGCGCACCACTTCAATGCGCTGAATTGCCTCTACAGGAACATCTATCATATTCAGGGAAAAATGCTTGTATTTCTCATTCATCTGATTCACGCCGTTTACCAGTATCATGACATGGCTGGTCTGTTTGCTCCAGAAGCCTCTGACATTCACAGACACATCATCCGGCGCTCTCTGATCCGTTACATATATGCCGGGGACATTTTCCAGAATCTCCTGCAAGTCTTTATATCCGTAAGTTTCAATGTTTTCCCGTGTGACAATCACCACGCTGGCGGGAATTTCGCCGACCTTTTCCGCCTTTTTCCCCGCGGTGGTGATCTCCAGGTTCAGCAGATCGCCCAGGGAAATGCCTTCCATACCTTCCACGTCTTCCCTGGCCGATGACACAGCGCTGATGCTCATCGTTATGAGAATAATTGTGAGAAAAACGATTGCCTGTTTCAAAGCTTTCATCCTCAGTCTCCTTTTTGTTATGAATTGTTTTTATATCATTTGTCAGCTTACACTTTGCTGTAGAACAATTTTGCAAATTGTTTCAAACAATTTGCAAAATTGTTCTACAGATGACCCGGACATTTTTACCTAAAACTTCCAACCAAGAGTCGCCATGAAAGCTCTCCCGTTCGCCATTGTTCCAGGACTGATTCGAATTGATCCGGGTCTGTTGTTATTTTTAACAATCTGATAACATTATAAATTTCTAAAAATCGCAGATTGCCGTATTTTCCATATTTCCGAACAAAGGATCATGTCAAAGAAAATTCAGATGAAATTTGAAGACTCAGTAGATCGAAAAGTTTACGTTAGGTGATTTCCAGAAAAGAATATACCGGGGCCAGTTTGTAGTTCCGCCTTCAGGCGGCGTGACATCGCCTGAAGGCGGAACTACAAACCTCAATCTGGTAAACCTTGCAACCAGTACACCACTTTTTAAGTTCGTCCCCCCCTTTTTTAAAGGGGGCCTGGGGGATTTTATGTTACAAAAAAAGGGTGTTGCGGCAGAAATCCCTCCCGGCCCCCCTTTAAAAAAGGGGGGAGGAACTTACAAGTTAATGTACTAGTGGATTCCGGGTTAAAATTAAAAAAACGTCCGTTTTTTAATTTTTATATGAAAGTCCCGATAAAAAATCCCCGGCCCCCTTTACGAAAGGGGGAGTCGCGGCGGACTTTCATCATTCGTTGTGACCGTCAGGTCATGGAAGTTCCCCGGAATGACTATTTAACTTACTGTCATTCCCGAAAAAATCGGAAAACGGATGTTTTCCGATTTCAACCCGGAATCCACTGGTTGCGATCTACTGAGACTTCAAACTTCTTATAATTTTTTCTGAAGATGATTTCATTCCCAGCTTATTTAAAAGGGACTCGGTCAGGATATTTTCATCTTTCGGTGGTAAGATTACTAATTTAAAAAGCTTATCCAAGGTCAGATCGAAGAATTCAACACTTTCTTTACATTCCCTGAGACAATTAATGAAGCCCTTAACCCGCCACTTTTTTTGTTCCTTGTCTTCAAGTGTCAGTTCTTCTTCCTGTCCCAGCCCGCTGAGTTCATCAAAGCAATATTGAAGCCACAATTTATGACGGGTATCGGGCGGAACAACCTCAATAGGAGAAGAAACACCTTCTGGCAGAGACAGGTCAGAAGCATATCTTTCAAGACAGTCTGCTATTTCCGGCCAGCCTTCATGATAGATTTCGTTGTGTATTTCAAACGTCTTAAAAGGACTGAGTACTAATCCGGGCGCAATTTTCCTGACAATTTCATACCACGGTTCATTCGGACGAGGCATTTCGTCAATGTAAAAAATCGGCTCGTCATCATCGGTAAAACACAAAAGGCTATCAAGAACTTCCTTATGTTTTTCACTCAGGGGTAATCCCTGCTCTTTACGTACAACCGCCTCCCATGTAAGAAAATACCCCCCTTTGATATTAAATATCAGATTGTCCATGCATTCTCCGATGCCCCATTCCGAGCTTAAATCATGGTCTGCAATATAATCGTATACCGGAATGGCGCGCACATAAGGACTTTCAGAACCTGGCCGGGATAACAAACCGGATTTTCTGTTTTTCTTCTTAGATTTTTTACGTTTCTTTTTTGCCATAATCAGATCCCCTCATTATTAATTTTTTGCAACTACTACAGGAAGCAATACATTTCGCTTAACCAGCCGGTTTTAAGATGAAACACGAGTATGATGCATCCCAGGCGGAGCCTGGGAACGAGAATTTTCTACTTTTTGGGAATGCGCCCCGAACTACTCGTTCTCAAAATCCGGTCAGCAAAACTTCTGCAAACAGAGTTTGCCTGCAAGTGTGTTCCCAAACGGGCTGGGCTTAGGTGATTTCCAATAAAAAACATACCAGATCGAAGTTTGCAGTTCCGCCTTCAGGCGGCTTAACACCGCCTGAAGGCGGAACTACAAACTGCACTTGGTATATTTATATTCTTTTCCGGAAATCACCTTAAACATAGTTTCCAGCGGAGTTCAAAGCTTGCTTTTGTACGTCATCTGTAATAAAAACGAATTGCATTAAACAATCTTGGGCATTGTTGTGATTTATTTATTTGTTATTCCTCTCACTTTATCAACAATTTCCGGAAATTCTGCCATAAGTCGGTCAATTTCATCAATCTGGTTACTTTGGGCAAATTTGTATAAATTTTCGCTGTAACATGTCAGGAAATCAACTCCGTATTCCGAGGTAATCTGTCCCAGTTTTTCAGCAAAATCAATAATATCATCAATGAAATACGCCTCACGGAGTTCCTCCCACCTGGGAAGTGCTTCGCTTTCCAGAACGTCTGTCAGTTGTCCGTAATCCGTTGTCCGTTGTCCGTTGCCAGTTGCAACTGACGACTGACCAGTGGCGGCTGATGACTGACAACTGACAACTGACAAAAACCGTTTCAGTTCTGAAATAAGCTCCGCCCTCTTTACAGGTTTCCGGAGATACCCGTCAAACAGGGAAGTGATCCTGTCCTGTTCTTCTTTCATGGCATGTGCGGTAAAAGCAATTACCGGGATATACTGTAACTCCTCACTGCTTTTGATGATCTCCGTCATTTCATAACCGTTCCTGCCCGGCATTCTCAGGTCAGCCAGCACCAGGTCAGGTCTTACAGGACATTCGGACGCAGGGATGTTCTGAAGCATAGCCAGGGCATGTTCGCCGCTTTTCGCCTCAATGACAGATATGTTCGTATCTTTCAGATACCCCCTGATCAGTTCCCTGTTGGAGCGAACATCGTCCGCAACCAGGAGCGTTGCCGGTTCAAATTCAACGAAAACATCATCGGATCCTGATGATTTTACATCAATATCTGTGAGTTCGGCGACTTCCAAACCATAAAAAATCACCCGGAACAGGCTCCCCTCCCCTGGTTCGCTCTCAACCGATATGCTGCCGTTCATCATCTCGACCAGACGCTTTGTGATGGTCAGTCCCAGACCGGTTCCGCCATATTCTTCAGCATCCTGCCCCTCCTGCTGTCGGAAGCTTTCAAAAATCAGTTCCTGCTGGCCCGCGGGAATCCCGATTCCTGTATCCCTTACTTCAAGGATCAGATCAAACCGGCTTTCATCCTTATCTGCAAAATCACCGCTTGCAGATACGCTTATACTGCCCTGTGATGTAAACTTCAGAGCGTTCCCTGCAAGATTCATGAGGATCTGCCTGATTCGCATTTCATCGGCAACCAATACATCAGGTATATCCGGGGCTGCCCCGGTTCTGAACCCAATGCCTTTTTGTTCTGCTTTCTGTAAAAATATTTGGAGAATATCATGTAATATGCTCCTGATACTAAGCGGCTTATACTGCAGTTCCACCTTTCCGGCCTCAATTTTGGAAAGGTCAAGCACATCGTTAATCAGGGAAAGCAATGTCTGTCCGCTGGAAAGGATGGAACTGAGATAATTTTTCTCCTGCGAATCACTGGCTCTTGAAAACAGGATTTCACTGAATCCGAGGATGGCATTCAGGGGAGTACGGATTTCGTGGCTCATATTTGCCAGAAAGCGGCTTTTGGCTCTGTTTGCCTGATCTGCCGTAAGCCTGGCTGCTTCAAGTTCTGCTGTCTGCTTCCTGATCCTCAGATGAGTACTCACACGGACAAGAACCTCTTCCCGCTGGATGGGTTTGATAATGTAATCCACACCTCCGCATTCAAATGCCCTGACTTTATCCTCGATATTCATCAGCGCGGTCATAAAGATCACAGGGATATCTTTTGTGGCATCGTTTGCTTTTAATCTCCGGCAGGTTTCAAATCCGTCTGTTCCCGGCATCAGTATATCCAGTAAGATAAGTGCCGGTTTCAGTAATTCTGCCCGCTTCAGCCCCGTGGTGCTGTTCCGGGCCACAGCAATTTCAAAACCCGCTTCTTTCAGATAACCGACAATCACCCTTATGTTGTTGGCGTTATCATCAATTACCAGGATGATATTATTTTCGGAATTCATGTGTTTACCTTAGTCTCGTTATGCGTGATGCGTGAAACCCTCCGCGCTCGGTTCGGATTGACAAATCCGAACCCCGCATGTGCGGGATTTGTCAATCCCCCGCGAGCTTGCCATTGGCGCGATGCATCATGTTTCACGCATCACGCATCACGCATCACGTTTCACGTTTCACGTTTCACGTTTCACGCATCACGTATCTCTTCTATAAATGCAAGAAGTTTTTCATCTTCAAAATTACCGGCAAGCTTTTTTAATTCAGCAGCAAAGGGGGCATACCTGGTATCTGTTCTCCCGATATGGTCTGCGTATTCCCTGATGCTGTCCATGAATCCGAGTATTGCCAACTGATAAAGTTTTTCCAGTTCCTTCGGAGGCGGTACCTCGAATTCTGTTTTCGTCAATTTTACCTTGTGGGTGGAATCCTCGGTATCCGATATATGATTGCTTATCGTTCTGCGAATTGCAGGCACAGCGATATTAAACCGGAACGTGCTTCCCCTGCCTGGCTCACTTTCAACCTCTGTTTTTCCGCCCATCAGGGAGATCAGGTGGGTGGTGACTGTCAGCCCCGATCCGGTGCCTTCATGCCAGTTTTCAGCATCCCTGAGCTGCTCAAAAGGTAAAAATATCTTTTCTATCTGCTCCTGCGTCATGCCCTGGCCTGTATCCGTAATTTCAAAACAGATGCAGGCTGCGGGTCGGGAATCAGCCGTGACCTCTGACTTACAGCTTGTAACCCGGAATATTATCACTCCGTTGTCTGTGAACCTGAGCGCATTTCCCAGCAGACTGAGCAGCACCTGTCGTAGCCGCTTTTCATCTGCTTCGATTATTAAAGGTAAATCAGGATCAGGCTCATATCTGAATTCAAGGCTCTTTTCTTTTGCCTGAATTCTGGAAATTTCTTCCAGTTGCTTCAGAAAATGTGTAAAGTCCATTTCACAGGGAGTCAGCTTCAGTTCGTTAGTAGCGATTTTGGAAATATCCAGGATATCATTGATCAGGGTCAGCAGATGATTTCCGGACTGAAAAATAATATCAGCGTATTCCCTGATTATCGGACTGTATTCCCTGGTTTGCTGTAAAATCTGGGCATAGCCTGAAATGATATGTAACGGGGTACGGAATTCATGGCTCATATTGGCAAGAAAGATACTTTTTATCCGGCTGGCAGATTCAGCAGCTTTTTTAGCAGCTTTCAACTCTTTTTCCAAATCCTTGCGGTCTGTAATATCTGTTGCCACGACAATCTGCCCCTTTGCCGGATCAGACAGATCCAGGGCGCATGACCTGACGTAACAATCAAACACTGTGCCGTCTTTGCGCATCCAGAGGGTTTCAATACTGCCCTTTCCGGTTTTCTCAATCTGTGCATACAATTCTTTCCCTACCCGCTGATATTCATCCGTACCCGGGTAAATTATTTTTAGATCCTGACCCAGCAGTTCGTCGGGTTCATAGCCCAGCATCCGATGGATGTTCGCATTTCCCCACTTAAAAATACGGTTTTCTGCCTTGGCGATGCCCACAGGAGATGTATCCAGTATCGCTTTCAGTGTTTCTTCGATCTGCATGCGTTCCCCGATCTCTTCCCTGAACCGGATGTTCTGTTCTTCAAGCTGTTTCTGCATACTCCTCAGTTGTCAGTCGTCAGTTGTCAGTTGTCAGTTGTCAGTTGTCAGTCGTCAGTTGTCAGTCGTCAGTCGTCAGTTGTCAGTCGTCAGTCGTCAGTCGTCAGTTGTCAGTCGTCAGTCGTCAGTTGTCAGTTGTCAGTCGTCAGTTGTCAGTTGTCAGTCGTCAGTCGTCAGTCGTCAGTGGTCAGTCGTCAGTTTCAACTGACAACTGACCACTGACCATATCCTCCTCCTCCTGGGGTAAGAATCCTGAAACGATCCCCGGGTTCTGCCCTGATTTCATTTTTAGATCCCATGCTGACGCGGCGGCCATCCTTCCGGATAAAGATATTCTGTCCGGTTTTACCGGGTTCCCCGCCCTCGAGACCGTAAGGAGCAAAGACCCGCCTTTCCGAAAGGATCGCCACGTTCAGGGGTTCGAGAAATTCGACTTCCCGGATCAGTCCGTCACCCCCGTTATATTTTCCCTTTCCCCCGGAATTCCGGCGGATCGAAAAGGTTCTCAGCAGGATCGGGTATCGCCGTTCCAGGATTTCCGGATCAGTGATCCTCGTGTTTGTCATGTGGGTATGAACCCCTGACTGACCGTGCCACCCGGGGCCGGCGCCCGCACCGCCGCCAATGGTTTCATAATAGCCGAACTGCTCGTTGCCGAAGGTGAAGTTGTTCATGCATCCCTGGGACGCGGCTACCACTCCGAAGGCTTTCAGGATCACATCAACGACCCGCTGGGAGGTCAGCACATTGCCCCCGACGACAGCGGCATCGGGTGAGGGATCAAGCAGGGAACCCTGTTCCACGATCATGGTAACGGGGATCAGACACCCGTGATTCAGGGGCAGGTCTTTCTTAATCAGACATCGGAGGGCATAGAGAATAGCAGATTTGGTGACCGCACGCGGGGCATTGCAGTTTCCCCATATTTCCGGGCCCGTCCCTGTAAAATCAAAGATAGCGCTCCCATCCCTCCGATCAATGGTCAGTTTCAGAGCAATCAGGCTGCCGTCATCCAGATAATCCTCGGCTATAGTCGTCAGTTGTCCGTTGTTAGTTGCAACTGGCGACTGACGACTGACAACTGACAGACTGTTACGAACTGCCTCTTCAGCAGCCCCCCGGACGTGGCGCATATATGCCTGAACCACGTCAGCCCCCCAGTAGTCCACCATTTCCAGCACCAGTTCGATACCCTTCTGATTCGCGGCCACCTGTGCCTTGAGATCGGAGATATTATCCCGCAGGAGCCGTGTGCCGCTGATATCGGGGCGACCCGGCCTGGGCCGGAGCTTTCCGGGCGCGAGCAGAAGTTCTGTAATGCCTTCCTCTTGGAATACCCCGTTTTCCACAAGCTTGAAAGACGTGATACACGCGCCTTCTTCTTCGAGATATCGGGAACCCGGGGGCATGGAACCGGGAGAAATACCGCCGATATCCGCGTGATGCCCCCGGCTGGCGATCCAGAAAATGATCTGCCCTTCCCGGAAAACCGGTGTGATCACGGTGATATCCGGCAAATGGCTTCCCCCGGCTTCAGGGTGATTGGAGACCAGCACATCCCCCGGCTTCAGAGAATCTCCTTGGCGGCGAATCTGTTCTTTGACTGCCTCACTCATCGCACCGAGATGCACCGGGAGATGCGGAGCGTTGGCCACCAGTTCGCCATCCGGGCCGAAAAGCGCGCAGGAAAAATCAAGCCGTTCCTTGATATTCGTGGAAATGGCAGTCTTTTGCAGCATACGACCCATTTGTTCGGCAATGGACATGAAGAGGTTGCTGAAAATAGAAAGCTGCACAGGATCAACGGCAGTATCCGCGCGCTGGTGGCCGGACTTGCCCACCTTGATCTCCACATCACCCAGGGGAGTGATCCCTGCTTTGCATCCCGGTTCTATCAGCATGGTGGTTGTATCATGGATGATGATCGCGGGTCCCATGATGATAAAGCCCGGGGCCAAATCTTTCAGCATAAATATCCCCGTATCCTGCCAGCCTCCCTCGAAATAACAGGAGATAGTATCCGCAGGTTCGGTCAGTTGTCCGTTATCCCTTGTCCCTTGCAACTGACCTCGGGCAACTGACCACGGGCAAGAACCTGAGGATCGGACGCGCAGGTCATCAACCAGAATATCCCGGTTCGGGAGATCAAAGCCGAATTCCCGTTTGTAAGCGGCTCGGAATGCCGCTGCAAAATCATCATCCCTGGGTCGGGGAATCATCATGGCTGTATCAGTGCCCTGGTACCTGAGATTCAGGAACTCACGGGTTTCAATCTGTTCCGGGGGAAATCCCTGCGCGGCCAGTTCTGATTCAGCCTCTTCCCGGAGCAGCATCAGTTCCTCCAGCAGATCCGCACGGACTTCAACAGAATACACAGCGGCAGAAGGCTTCTGCTTTTCTACGACAACATCCGCAAGCCCCATGCCATAAGCTGATAGAATCCCGGAGAAACGATGGACGAATATTTTTGAGATACCGAGAGTACGGGCAATGGCACACGCGTGCTGGGGCCCCGCCCCCCCGAATGTGGCCAGCACATGCTCCTTGATATCAAATCCCCGCATGACTGAAATCTCCCGGATGGGCCTGACCATTACCTCATTGGCTACCCGGATAAAACCCAGGGCCGCGTCTTCCACCGTCATGGAGGGCCTGCCCCGTTCCCGGTAATGTGCGTTGATTTCAGCCGACAGTTCTTTCATGGCCTTACGGGCACCTTCCGAATCCAAGGGCTGATCTTCTTCGGGCCCGAAGATTTTTGGGAATAAAGAGGGCTGTAAACGCCCCAGAACCAGGTTGGCATCTGTTACAGAGAGAAATCCGTTCTTGCGGTAGCATACTGGCCCGGGATGCGCGCCTGATGATTCGGGGCCCACAAGAAACATCCCGTTCTCAAAAAACAGGCGGGAGCCTCCCCCTGCTGCAACAGTCCGGATATCCAACTGGGGAGCCTGGATGCGGACACCGGCTGTTTCGGTCTCATGAACCAGTTCGTACTCGCCGCCAAAGCGTGAGACATCCGTGGATGTGCCGCCCATGTCAAAGCCGATTACGGGTTTGGTTCGTTGCCCGTTGTCCGTTGTCCGCTGCAACTGGCGACTGACAACGGACAACTGACTATCACAGGTTGTCATTGCATAGCCGACCACTCCTCCGGCCGGTCCCGAAAGAATGGCCCGGCTGCCGGTAAAATCATCTGCCCGGGCCAGGCCCCCGTCCGACTGCATGAAGAGCAGATCCGTGTATTTCAAGCCGTCGCTGAATCCCTGCCGGAAACTGTCCAGGTACCTGCGGATATGAGGAGTCAGGTACGCGTCAACCATCGTGGTATCGCCCCGTGCAACCAGTTTGACCATAGGCATTACCTCGGAGGAAAGGGATACCTGGGTAAAGCCGATTTCCCGGGCCAGCCGCCCCACAGCCAGTTCATGCTCGGGCCAGGCATACGCGTGCATGAATACCACTGCAAGGCTGCGGATTCCCTCTGCCAGTATGGCTTCAAGCTGAGGGCGTAATACCTGGGGATCAGGCGATCTGAGCACCACTAGGCTTTCCCCGGTAATCCCCCGGACAATCTCCCCTGCCTCCTGCCCCCTGTCCGCTTCATCGGGCCGCAGTAAGCGGAGACGCTCATCCACTTCAATAACTTCTTCGTAAAGAAGATCAGGCTTGCGGATTTCCAGATCAAAAAGCCTGGGCCGATCCTGATTCCCGATCTGGAGGATATCTCTGAATCCCCTGGTCACGACCAGCGCGCAGCGCGCTCCTTTGCGTTCCAGCAGCGCGTTGGTTGCGACTGTGGTCCCCATGCGGATCCACTCGATCATCCGGGCATCGAAATGATCCTTTGGCACGGGGCGGCCCGTGACATCCTCCAGGATGCGGCGGATGCCTTCCCGCGGGGCATCAGCGTAGTTCTGAGGATCTTCGGAAAGCAGTTTGATGACTTTGTAGCCTGGCTTTCCAGGGATCTCGGCATATATATCGGTGAATGTGCCGCCGCGGTCAATGGAAAAACGAAATTTGTTCGGGTTTGCCATGGGGATATTCCTTTTGTCAGAACTGTAGGGTGGGTGGAGCGAAGCGTAACCCACCGTTTGTTATTATGTCATCTGATAATATTCAGTAGATCGAAAAGTCACCGTTTAAGCCTGTGAACAGTGGATTCCGGGTTAAAATCAAAAAACATCCGTTTTCCTATTTTTATATGAAAGTCCCGATAAAAATCCCCCCGGCCCCCTTTAAAAAAGGGGGAGTCGCGGCGGACTTTCATCATTCGTTGTGACCGTCAGGTCATGGAAGTTTATATGAAAGTCCCGATAAAAAATCCCCCCGGCCCCTTTACGAAAGGGGGAGTCGCGGCGGACGTTCATCATTCGTTGTGACCGTCAGGTTATGGAAGTTCCCAGGAATGACAGTATCTTAAAGTGTCATTCCGGGGAACTTCCATGAGTTCACAGCAAAACATGAAAGTCGGAGCAAAACACCAAATCCCGATTATCTCCGGCGGATTTGCCAATCCGGGAGATCATTTTTGATCTATTGATACAGGAATTTATATATTCTGTCAACCTATGTGAAAAATTCCAATGATTCAGAAACAAAATTAATAAATAAGACGAGGAATTAAAGACGCCTCTGATGAGACGTATTATCCTCTCCCACTTCGGACTGGTACAGCAACTCGTAAATTCCTCCCCCCTTTTTTAAAGGGGGGCCGGGGGGGATTTCT
>JAUCGG010000072.1 GCA_030378015.1 Desulfococcaceae bacterium HSG8 | reverse complement strand
TCGCCCGGGTCGTCCGACGGTATGTCTGTCCTAACCGGACGCAACACTCGGTACGGGCGGTTGGCTGAACCTTACCCGGCAGGGACTTGCACCCTGCAAGAAGCACCAAGCTTCGCTTGGCGCACCAACAATCAGATCAGCGACTTCATGTCGCACCCGCTCAAACGACGGGTTAGACCCGTTTTTTGTTTTCAGAATTTCTGAGATGCATCTTTCAGTATTCTCTGAGTTGACTCACTGAACCAGCAATCAAGGAAAATCTCATTTTTGGATTTAAAATTTTTTTCATATTTGTCCCTTATTTCCTCAGTACGACAGGATTTGATTGCTGAAAATGCGTGAGTCTGAAATTCAGACAGTCCGGCTGCTTTTTTCCTTGCTTTCCGAATCACTGCCTCAGTTGAATATATGTCATCAATCAGTCCGATTTTTTTTGCTTCTGAAAATGACATGAAATCACCGCTGTAAAGCATCTCTGTTGCCGATCTTTCGCTGATGATCTGTCTCAGAAGCATATCAGCCAGATAAGGAACCGGAACTCCCAGTTTTATTTCATTCAGACCGATTTTTTTTGTGTCAGTGCCTGCAAAGCGGTAATCACAGGTCAGAGCAAGGATATTTCCTCCGGCAACCGCATGACCTGACAGAGCGCATACTGTCGGCAACGAAACTGTGTACAAATCAAGAATAAGATGATTGAATTCATACCAGAAGTCAGACATTTCCGCTCTGTCACATTTTATTAATGACGGGAGATCGAGACCGATTGAAAAAAACTTCGCACCTCCGCAAAGAACAATGCCTTTTGCCTCATTTCTTATTTCATCAAGTGTTTCAGACAAATCTCTGACCAGACCGGGATTTATTGAATTGGTTGTTCCGTTGTTCAGAGTCAGAACAGCTATATCTTTCTGAATTTCCGATAGTACTGTCGCCATTCAGTTTTTCCTTTCAGGTCTTTACTGATTTCAGTAAGGGTCTAGTCGGGTAGGTGGGGGCTGTTGCCAGCCCAAAGAATTGTTACCAATCCATGCCCCCTAAGAACCGAGTATGTAAGTTTCCAAACTGACGGTTCAAGCCTTTCAAAGACCCCGTTAAGAATCCGGCTTTTCTCAAAGCCTTTACGATACGCACCTGTAGGCGACGCACGTTTCTATTGACTCTGCTCCGGTCAATGGGTTTACGCAGGCTCGCGCCAGCAGCTCTCATGTCTGCTCCCAATCTGCGAACTCCTGTTTTTACGTCGTTCTCAAATTCTCTCGTAAAGAAAGACCTGTCGGAAGTCTGCACCCTTTCGGGTCACGGCATAAGCCGTTATCCGTCTCATTATAAGACGGCATTCGCTTCCTCCGAAATCCCTTTCCCGCACTCCCATCGGCTCGCCTTACGGCTCACTTTCCCAGAGGGAGGAATACGGGCTTACCACGTTCCGCATAAATACCTTGCGAGTGACGCAGGCCCCGCCCTTCGACCGGCGGCGCAACATCTGCGTCGGAGGAAGTCGCAACCTCCGAACCTGGCCGCTCACCTTTCGGTTCAGGCATGACAGCACCTTTTGCCTGTTTCAACTCACGATCTTTATCAGTGGTTCACATATGTCGGCCATATCACCCGACCCTCGCTCCCGACCGCATCGGTGCTCGCAGTCGCCGTCTCTCCTCACGGTCTGACGACCATCCTTGAAGGATGAGGCTACCTTTGTCCCTGACGCAGTTTATTCAGCAGGCAGGGTACTGATGGCAAAACATCAGGTTATATCATGTCATATAACAAGTATAACAAATATTTATGCGACTTCGTGTCGCACACGACCGAGTTGAGCGGCGGGGCTTTTTCCGTCCGCTCAAACGCCGGGTTATGTGGCTTATGTGGCTTATATTTATTTAATGCCTGACGATATCTGCAACGCATCAATAGCCTCTTCCAAGCCCTTTTTATCATCACCATTAATATCCCATCTCCGCCTTTCAGCCTCAACAGCTTCTAATACTGCCTGATTTAGTTCCTTTCGAGTGTAGCAGGTGGCAGTTGAAATCTCAAAAGCCTGAAAGTCATTCTCAGTCGGAATATTGGCGGAAAAAGTCGACAACAATGCCCCTGTAACTGAGTCGAACTGATAGATTATCCCCCCGCCTGACCGTATGTAGATACGGTTCGACTCATTATCAACTGACATGCCAGACCAAGTTTCTGTGTCGAAAACAATGCTTGCCAGCAATGACGCAGCCCCTGTTCCGGGAGTTATTTTGTATAGTTCGTTCTTGTTGGCTGCTGTATTGTAGGCAACAGCAACTAGCAAATCGCCTCCGCACTTCAAAGCCTGCAAGTCACTTCCACTCGGAATGTTGGCGGAGAAGGTTGACAGCAATGCTCCTGTAACTGAGTCGAATTGATAGATTGCCCCGTCTGACATCATATAAATACGGTTCGACTCATTATCAACTGAAAAATGAGACCAAGTGTTGAAAACAATACTCGCCAGCAATGATGCATCCCCTGTTACGGGAGTTATTTTGTATAGTTCGTTCTGGCTGGCTACTGTATCATAGGTAACAGCAATTAACACATCATCTCCGCACTTCAAATCCTGCAAATCTCTTCCAGCCGGGATGTTGGCGGAGAAGATCGACAACAATGCCCCTGTAACTGAGTCGAACTGATAGATTGTCCACCCGCCTGATATTATGTAAATACGGTTCGACTCGTTATCAACTGAAAACATGCCAGACCAAGTTCCTGTATCGAAAACAACGCTTGCCAGTAATGATGCATCCCCTGTTACGGGAGTTATTTTGTATAGTTCGTTCTGATTGGCTACTGTATTATAAGTAACAGCAATCAATCTTTCACTGCCATACAATTTGGGAACACAAAGAAAACTTAAAGATGTTATCATAAAAATCGAAACAATCTTGAGACCTTTCATCTCAAACTCCTTTTTAATTCTCTATTCTCTATAAAGTTAAGCCACATAACCATAATTAGACACCAAAAACGGTGTCTAAACCCCGCGATATCAGACACCGTTCTTGGTGTCTGATATCGAACCAATTTTTCACAACATCCTTTTTTTGTTTGCCATCATAAAATACCGGAATATATTAGACACCGTTTATCATGGATACTGAAAAACATATCAGACGCCGTTTTGCCTGCCTGACAGGATGGTGTCTGATATCGCGGATATTATACACCGTTTCGGGTGTCTGATATCGAAGCCGTTTTTTATAAAAGTATGTATTTGTTCAGTATCCTGAAATACATAAAAATATCAGACACCGTTTATCAGATACATTCAAAAATCATATCAGACACCACCGAGTCCGGCATTTTCTGTATTGACTTTTCGGAAAATATATGGGATACGTTCTGATATATTTTATACCATGTTCCCGATAAAATCTTATGACAAACTGTACATTCAGTATATGGGATAAAGAAATGAGTGTCAAGCCGAAACTCGGAGAATTGCTGAAAAATTAAGATTCGCGTAAAAAATTACAGCATCCGGACAGAAAAGACCTATATTCAGTAGATCGAAAAGCTTCCGGTAAACCTTGCAAGAGTTTTCGATCTACTGATTTTAGGGTTTGTCAACCCCAAACGAGCATTTCGAGAGTTTTTAGGAAAGGAGGTTTGAAATATGACCAGATTCAGAACGATATTTATGCTTATCCTGCTATGCGTGGTTGCTTTGCCAGCTCTTTCAGCAGGGCAGGACACCATGATGAATGTGCAGGTAAAACAAACCCAGGTGCGCTCTGCTCCTTCATTCCTGGGCAAAATTGTAATCCGGCTGTCCTACGGGGATTCGGTTCGGGTGATCAGGAAAAAAGGTGCATGGGTAAGAGTCGGGGCAGGAACCGGCATCGAAGGATGGATGCATAACTCGGCCCTTACGGAAAAGGAAATCATGCTCAGAGCGGGGGCAGGAAATGTGAGTCAGGCAGTCACCGGGAATGAAGTCGCTCTTGCCGGAAAAGGCTTCAACAAGCAGGTGGAACAGGAATTCAGAACCAAAAATCCTCACCTTGATTTTTCATGGATAGACAGGATGGAAATGATTACTATCCCCCAGGACGGACTGCAAAGCTTTATGGAAACGGGCGAATTATCTGCCGGAGGAGGTGCCAGATGAAGAATACAAACAGACGTGAGTTTTTAGGTATTTCCGCCAAATATGCGCTTTGGAGCACGGGGCTTCTGTCCGGGTTTATTTCCGGCTGCAAAACCTTGGAAACCGTTACAAAGGTAGGGACAACCATCGGTGTATATGGAGGTGAGATAACCGAATCCCAGGAAGACTCTATTGTCAAAGCCATCAAAGCCGCCAAAACCGCTGAAAAAGATTACGAAGAAGATTTCACACCGGAGCAGGAATATTATATCGGCAGAACCGTCGGCGCGACGATTGTCAACCAATACAAACCCTATAACAACCCAAAGGCTACCATGTTTGTAAATGTACTGGGACAGTTTCTCGCGCGGGCATCGGACCGGCCTGAGACCTTCGGGGGCTATCATTTCCTGATCCTGGATTCAGATGAGATCAACGCGTTTGCCGCACCCGGCGGGCTTATATTTGTCACGCGGGGGATATTGAGATGCTGCCGACACGAGACCGCGGCCGCTGCAATCCTGGCTCATGAGATCGGGCATGTGCAACATAAACACGGACTCCGGGCAATCAAAAAGTCAAGACTGACCTCGTCCCTGACCACTATTGGTCTTGAAGTAACAAAGGTTCTCGGTTATAAAGAATTGGCGGAAGTGGCGGAAACCTTCGGAGACTGCATTTCCGACATTGTAAAGACAATGGTCAATAACGGCTACTCCCGGGAATCTGAGTTCGAGGCAGATATCTCCGCTGTTAAAATACTTCGTTCAGCAGGTTATAATCCGAACGGACTGATTAATATGCTCAACCTTATGAAGAAACATCTTAAACCAGGGGGACCCGATTTCGCCAAGACCCATCCGTCTCCGGAACTCCGGATTGCTGAAATCCGGAAACAGATCGGCGCATATACCGAAATCAGAACGCCCCCTGCCATGCAGGCCAGATTCAAAGCAGCTTTGGGAAGGATATGAAAGTGTTTGGTGTTTGGTGTTCAGTGTTTGGTAATCTGCTCCGGCTTTCATTTTTCGTTGTGACCGTCAGGTCATGGAAGTTCCCATGAAAGCGCGGTTCGGAAAGTCCGCAAAATTCGTTCAGGGCCTTTTAATCGGTCTGGCAGGAGCAGGAGTGGCGATCTCACTCTTTTCCCTAGGCTGGCTTGATACATGGGAACTCAGGACATGGGACTGGCGCACCGCGATCATGGCGGAGCCGGGCATCGCCACGGATGATATACGCATGATCCTGCTGGATCAGAACAGTCTGGACTGGGCAAAGGAGGAAAACGGCCTGACCTGGCCCTGGCCCAGGGAAATTTACGCCGCTATCATCAGCTATTGCCAGAGAAGCGGCGCGAAATCCCTGGTGTTTGACGTTCTTTTCACCGAGCCTTCAGCTTACGGGGCCGGGGATGACGCGAACTTCGGCGATGCGATTTCCGAGTTCGGGAAATTCGCGGGTTCTGTATTTGTGGGGCATTCAGGAAGCGAAACCACTTGGCCAGATAACATTGCCCCTGCCTTGAATATCATCGGCATAGATGAATGGCTGACCCGCACAGAGGAAATATCCTTTCCCCGGGCAGTTATGCCCATACCGGAAGTATCAGAACAGGCGGCCGTTCTTTGCAATGTCCGTGTGAACCCTGATCCGGACGGCGTGTATCGCCGCATCCCGCCGTTCAGTGTTTTTGACAACAGGCCCATGCCCTCCGCAGGTCTGGGCGCATATCTTGCAGCAAATCCCGGGGCAGATGCCCGCATTGCTCCCGGGAAATTTACTGTTAACCGCGTGACCATTCCTATAGATAAAGACGGTAACGCCGTGTTACGCTACAGGGGGCCTTCCGGAACGCATAAAGCGTACAGCGCGGCCTCGGTATTACAATCCGAAATCCGTATCCTCAATGGCGAAGAACCGACCATCCGGGACAAATATGCTTTCCGGGACAAATATGTCTTCTTCGGATTTTCCGCGCCCGGGCTGTATGATCTGCGCCCCGCCCCGGTCGGCGGCGTATATACAGGTGTAGAAATCCATGCCACCATGCTTGATAACTTCCTTTCCGATGATTTCATGCGCCTGCCGTCAATTTGGATAACCTTCACGTTCATCCTCCTTCTCTCGCTGTTATCCGCGATATCAGCTTCGATTCTCAGCAATATATGGGGCGGTCTGAGTGTGAGTGCGGTATTTCTTTCTGTCCCTCTGCTGATTTCATTCGGAGGATATGCCGCAGGTTTCTGGCTGCCCCTGATTGCCCAGGAAACAGGGGTTGCCGTGTCTATCAGCCTTTCACTGATGCTTAACTACGCGACAGAGGGACGCCAGAAACGCTTCATCAAAAATGCGTTCAGGCAGTATCTCAGTCCGGCTGTCATAGACCAACTGATGCAGCACCCCGAACGTCTGAAACTGGGCGGGGAGCGGCGGAATATTTCCATATTTTTTTCTGACATCCAGGGATTTACTGCAATTTCCGAGCGTCTGGAGCCGGAAAAACTTACTGAAATTCTGAACGAATATCTTTCGGAAATGACCGACATCATTCATGAGGAAAGCGGAACAGTTGACAAATATGAAGGAGATGCCATTATTGCCTTCTGGAACGCTCCCCATGATGTGCCTGACCATGCAGTCAGGGCGGTTCGTGCCGCTCTCCGATGCCAGGAAAAGCTGGCAGAGATGCGCCCGGAACTCAGGAAACACATCCATGCTGATATGCAGATGCGAATCGGCATCAATACCGGCTACGCTGTAGTCGGCAACTTGGGATCACGTACAAGATTTGACTACACCATGCTGGGGGATGCCGTAAATCTGGCTGCCCGGCTTGAGGGGATAAATAAGCAGTTCGGCTCTTACACCATGATCTCACAATCTACGATGGAACTGACAGGAGATGAGTTTGCAGTCCGGGAACTGGCGAGGGTTGTAGTAGTAGGGCGTAAGGAACCTGTGACGGTTTATGAACCTATGTTTAAGGACGAGTATGAGAATAAGAAAGATGTATTGGAAAAATTCTCCGAGGGGCTGGATATGTTTTACAAGGGGCGTTTTTCTGATGCACAGAGGGTTTTTGCAGATATCAGGGACGCTGACCCTCCGGGAGCAGCGTATGAGAATAAATGCCAACTGCTTGAGGGATCTCCGACTGAAGACTGGCAAGGGGTGTGGGTTATGACGACCAAATGATTAACGCCATATGCAATGCCACAAAGACACGAAGACACGAAGATACGAAGATACACAAAGAACCTTCGTGAAACTTCGCGCCTTTGTGCCTTCGCGGCATTATAAATTGCCACAAAGACACACAGAGAACCTTCGTGAGACTTCGTGCCTTTCTGCCTTCGTGGCATTATAAAGTTGCACATAGCGGTCAAAAATTCATGAATGCGCCTACGGGAATTTGCAAGGGATGAGCTTGTATTGACAGAGAATCTGATCAACCCGGAATCAGGATTAAAATATCAACTTGACAAAACGCCTGTCATTTGTCATTTGTCATTTCGGTTTTATTTTTGTACTACATCAACTTGTAAGTTCCTCCCCCCTTTTTTAAAGGGGGGCCGGGGGGATTTCTGCCGCAACACCCTTTTTTAGTAACGTAAAATCCCCCCGGCCCCTTTAAAAAAGGGGACGAACTTAAAAAGTGGTATAGTACATGCATTAGCCCCAGGAATCAATTCCGGAGCTGAAAGCTCAAGCAGCCTGAACCTGTCAGGGATTGATCCCCCGGTCAGCCGCTTAACAATCAGAGAAGTATAATGAGCAATAGAAAACATCATATATGCCCGGTCGAAATAGCAGGCTTTCTTGATAACACCTTCCGAAGATGGCTGCAACATCCTAAAAAGATACTGGAACCTTATATTAAAGAAGGAATGACAGTCCTTGATGTGGGTTGCGGCCCGGGCTTTTTTTCTGTTGATATGGCTCAGATGGTTGGAGAACGCGGCCGGGTTATTGCTTCTGATTTGCAGGAAGGAATGCTTCAGAAACTGGGAGACAAGATTCAGAACACGGAGCTTGAAGAACGGATCACGCTGCACAAGTGTGAAAATGACAAAATAGGCTTATCACAACAACTTGATTTTATTCTTGCTTTCTATGTAGTTCACGAACTTCCGGACCAGGCAGGCTTTTTTCGTGAAACAGCATCCATACTTAAACCTGATGGGCAAATTTTCATAGCTGAACCGGTATTCCATGTTTCAAACGCGGATTTTGAGGCAACTGTCAGAAAAGCCCGCGAAGCTGGTCTGATACCTGTTGAAAGTCCGAGACTGCTTTTCAGCAAGACAGTGATTCTGAAGAAAGCCGACCTTTAACAAATGATTATTACATTCGATCTTGATGGCACGATCAGCGATCCGATTGTCGGGGTTACAAAGTCGGTTAACTACGCGCTTGAAAAATTAGGATGCTCTCCGAAAGACCAGGCAGAGGTGGAAACACTCATCGGTCCCCCGCTTTGGGAAATTTTTTCACAATTGCTTGGAAAAGATGATGACAAACTTATCCGGTCCGGAATTTCATTTTTCCGTGAGCGATATTATCGTGTTGGTTTTATGGAAAATATCCTCTACCCCGGAATAACTGATTTGCTTGAAGCCCTTGTATCAGACGGGCATACGCTTTATATTGCAACAAATAAAAAAGATACCATTGCAGAAGCCGTAGCTGATTATTTCCGGATATCAAAATATTTTAAAAAAATACTCGGGTGCGGCTTAAAGCGGGATAAACATGAATTGCTCAATGAGATCAGGAAGGCCGAGAAATCCGACAGGTTTGTAATGATCGGCGACCGGCTGCATGATATGAAAGCAGGCAGATCCGCCCGATTTTATTGCATAGGTGTTTTATGGGGATATGGCAGCAGGGAAGAATTATCGGACGCCGGTGCGGATATGATATGCAGCACTCCTAAGGAACTATATGATGATTTACGATTTACGATTTCAGATTTACGATTTCAGTCCGCCCGAATCGTAAATCAGAAATCGTAAATCGTAAATCGTAAAGGAAAAAATTTGAAACCAAAAAAATCTTCTGAAAAAGAAACACGCCCTAAAAAAAAGGATAAACCCGCAAAAAGCGCGTTGAGGGAGAATATCGAAGCCATTGTAGTGGCTGTTATTCTTGCGTTATTTATCCGTGCTTTTATAATCCAGGCATTTAAAATTCCCTCGGGTTCCATGAAAGAAACCCTCCAGATCGGAGATCATATCTTGGTCAGTAAATTTATTTACGGTGTCAAAATTCCGTATATTCACAAGACCATCATTCCCGGCAAAGACCCGGAGCGCGAGGATATCGTTGTTTTTGAATTCCCTGAGGACCCTGATAAGGACTTTATCAAAAGAGTTATCGGGGTTGCCGGTGACATGATTGAGGTTCGTGACAAAAAGGTTTATGTGAATGATAAGCCGGTTGACGATGATCGCTACGCTGTTCGGAAAGACCCGCACGTAATTCCCGCGGGCGCGCAGCCACGGGATAATTACGGACCCATCAAAGTACCGCCGAATTCCCTTTTCGTCATGGGAGATAACCGCGACCAGAGCTATGACAGCAGGTTCTGGGGGTTTGTTGATCTGAAAGCTGTCAAGGGAAAAGCCTTTATCATCTACTGGTCATGGAACAGCACCGATTTTCAGGGGGGAAAAGACTGGCTGAACTGGTGGAACTGGGTCAGATGGGAAAGATTCGGATTATTGTTAAAATGAGTATAAAATTCACGCCATGTGCAACTTTATTTTTAACCGAAGAGAATAAAGATAGATAATGTCACAAAGGCACTGAGACACAAAGAACCTTCGTGAAACTTCGTGCCTTCGTGGCATTATAAGTTGCACATCGCGTAAAATTCAGATCGTTTTTATAACTGCTACATCATTTTTTAAGTTCGTCCATGCTCCTGTGGCTCGGATTTGTCAATCCGAGCCGAGCAGTGAGACGGATTCAGATTTACGAGAAAGACATACTCTGTTTTTAAGTTCGTCCCTCTTGCTCCCGTCGGACTGACAAGTCAGGCGGCTCGGATTTGCCAATCCGAGCCGAGCAGTCGGACAGATTTACGAAGCGGTACAACAGTTTCTGATTTCAATCACGAATGATAACAGACCAAAACCAGAGCAAAAAAATGCGATTTGTAAAAAAGAATATCCTTGATATTGCTTCTCTTACTGCCGAGGAGATTACCTTTATCCTGAACATTTCCGAAAAGATGAAGGAAATTTCAGAGCGGCCTGTTAAAAAAGTGCCGATATTAAGAGGCAAAACCGTTGTTCTTTTTTTTTATGAACCCAGTACGCGCACCCGCACTTCCTTTGATGTGGCTGCCAAGCGGCTGAGCGCTGACAGTGTCTCCATATCCGCAAGCACCAGCAGCATGGTTAAGGGAGAAACCCTGATTGATACAGCACAGAACCTTGAAGCCATGCAGTCGGATGTGATCGTCATGAGGCACAGTTCGTCAGGCGCTCCTCATCTGCTGTCCAAGCATATCAGGGCATCAGTTATCAATGCCGGGGACGGAACCCATGCACACCCCACCCAGGCACTGTTAGACATGATGACAGTCAGGGAAAACAAGGGAGAGCTTCGGGGGCTGCGGATTGCGATTATCGGCGATATTTCCCACAGCAGGGTGGCGCGTTCCGATATTGCCGGATTTACGAAAATGGGGGCAGATGTCATCGTGGCAGGTCCCCCGACCATGATCCCGAAAGGCGTTGAAAACATGGGCGTCTCCGTTACTCATGATATAGACCGGGCCATTGACGGCGCGGATGTGATCATGATGCTGAGGATACAAAAGGAAAGGCAGAAGAGTTTCCTTTTTTCAACAGAGCGGGAATATGCAAGGGTCTTCGGGCTGACCCGTGAGAGACTGGAAAATGCAAAAGATGATGTGCTGATCATGCATCCGGGGCCCATCAACCGGGGTGTGGAGATCGCACCGGATGTTGCTGACGGCTCCCATTCTGTTATTCTTGACCAGGTCACGAACGGGGTCGCGGTTCGTATGGCGCTTTTATATTTAGTATTGGGAGGAAAATAAAGATGACGCAGCAGTCCGCGGAGGAAAAATCCGCCATGCTGATAAAAGGCGGAAGAGTGATCAACCCGGGAATCTTGGACGGTACTACGGATATCCTTATCAGGAACGGAAAGATCGCTGAGATAGCTCCGGAGATCGGTCCGGAACCGGGAACACGGGTAATTGAAGCTTCAGGAAAAATAGTAAGCCCCGGGCTTATAGATATGCATGTTCATTTCCGAGAGCCGGGTCATGAGTATAAAGAAACCATCGCAACCGGTTGCCTGGCTGCGGTTCACGGCGGCTTCACATCCGTCTGCACCATGCCGAATACACATCCTGTAAATGACAGCGGAGAAGTAACAGAATATATCCTGAAAAAAGCCGCGGATGCAAACAGAGCGCGGGTCTTCCCGGTGGCCGCGATCAGTAAAAAAATCAAGGGAAAAAGCCTGTGTGAATACGGGGAACTTAAAGAATCAGGCGCTGTCGCGCTGTCAGATGACGGCAACCCGGTTGTGAACAGCCAACTGATGCGCAGGGCAATGGAATACGCCAGGGGATTCGGCCTCCTGATCATTTCTCACTGCGAGGAGCCTGAACTCGCGGCGAACGGCGTCATGAACGAGGGCGCGCTTGCCACACGCATGGGACTTCCCGGAATACCGAATGCTTCGGAAAGCGTTATGGTCATGCGGGATATCGCACTTTGCGAACTCACCGGGGCACGGGTTCACATTGCCCATGTCAGCACTGCGGAATCAGTACATGCGATAAGAGATGCAAAAAAGAGAGGCGTACCGGTCACAGCCGAGACAGCACCTCATTATTTCACCCTCGTCGAGGATGCGGTTGCAGACTACAACACCCATGCGAAAATGAATCCTCCCCTGCGTTCTCACCGTGACAGGGAAGCCATCCGAGAGGGGCTGGCTGACGGAACCATTGATGTCATTGCCACAGATCATGCGCCCCATTCTCCTCTTGAAAAAAAAGTGGAATTCGACCGGGCCGCGAACGGCATCATCGGCCTTGAGACCTCCCTGCCCCTGTCTTTGAAACTGGCTGAGGAGGGCATCATCACCCTCTCCGGGCTTATTGAGAAAATGTCAGTAAATCCGGCCCGGATTCTCGGACTTGAACACGGTATGAAAGTCGGCAACCCTGCGGATATCACCATTATTGATCCCGACCTTTCCTATACTGTAAATGCTGAAAATTTCCGTTCCCTCAGCCGTAACACACCTTTTGACGGCTGGAATATGAAAGGCAGGGCTGTGATGACGATTGTCGGCGGAGATGCGGTGTTCAGCGGGATCCCGGAAGAAGATAACATCCCTGGGTAACCACCACCTGCAAGATTTGAAGGGGAAAACTCTGTCTCAACAAGACTGGTTCTGACGGATTTTGTGGTTTCGTATTATTTCAGGTAGTTAATAAAACGCAGAGACCGCGGAGAACCGGGTTCTCCGCGTCCTCTGTGTTAAAAAACAGCACAAAGCAAGATTCGCCGGGCAACCGTGGGAGGTGGTATTCGGCAACTGGAACAGGCCGACCTCGCCCCGCAGGCAAAATTATGCTCTGAAACAGGAAAAGCTCTGCAAGACGACCCGTCTGCGCCGCGCTTGAAAGCGCATCACGTTTTACGCATCACGCATCACGTTTCATTCTTTTTTAACCAAGTTGAATTCCAATGATTCCAAATCCTCCTGAAATTCTTCTCCGATATCCAGGGCATCTTCATTATCCTCGTCGTATATCCAGTTTATGATAATGTTTTCATTGCTGTTTGCCTCTTCCAGCATGTCAAAAATATCCGTCAATACTTTTGCGCTGCTGCTGTTAAAGTAAATGAGTTCCATATTGACAGCAAACTTCCGGTCTTCAAGTTGTCCGAGATATTCTTCCAGCCAGGAACAAACAGGCTCGTAAAACTCCTTGGCATCTTCAGGATAAGAATCGCCCCTGATATCAAAAATGTTATTCTCATAGTCCGAAAATATTTCGGGAGTGCATTTCGTGGCATTAATTTTCAAATTGTCCATTGCAATCTCCATCGGAATAAGGCGATTTCCAACAATGAATATACCAGACTGAGGTTTGCAGTTCCGCCTTCAGGCGGTGTCACGCCGCCTGAAGGCGGAACTACAAACCGGCCCGGGTATATTCTTTTCCGGAAATCACCTTAAACGGCATCCTTCATTTGCCACTTTACACTTTACTGTAGAACAATTTTTCAAATTGTTTGAAACAATTTGAAAAATTGTTCTACAGCAGGAAAAAGTGTAAACTATTTTTCAGCTTTTATGAAAGATGCCAATAAAACTATAATTACAGTCCTCATTTGTTAAAAGCAAAACCGACCACAGTCACATCGTCCTGCCTTTCATATTCGCCTTTGTAGTCATCTAAAGCCTTAAGAAGCGATTCCCGCTGGGTTTCAAAAGGCTGGTTCCTGTTTTCCAGCAGCAAATTTCTGAAACGTCTCTTGGCAAAAGGAAAGCCTTTTTTCCCGCCCTTCTGATCCGTGAAGCCATCTGTATAAAGATAAAAATACATCCCTTGTTCTATATCAACAACATGATTCGTGAAGTTAAAGTCCAAATCTGATTTTTTATAGCCAATGCTTTGTCTGTCACCCTTTATGACTTTTATTTCATCGTTGTGAATGTAAATCAGCGGCAGCTTTGCCCCTGCAAAGGTCAGTTGCCCATTGTCCGTTGTTTGTCTGACAAGACAGACAGCAGCATCAAGACCGTCATCGGAAAGCGCGTGTTCCGTATCCTGGTGAAGAGATGTTTTGACAATGAAATTCAGACGCTTCAGGATTTCCGACGGGTCATGACAGCCTTCATCCTTCGTGATTCTCCTTAAAGCGGAAGAAGCAATCATGGTCATCAGGGCACCGGGAACCCCGTGACCGGTACAATCAATAACGGCAATAACAATGCAGCCGGAGCCGTCAGAACAGGTTAGGGAATCTGTATGAAAAATATCTCCGCCTACAACATCCCTGGGCATCCAGATAAAAAAGCTCTCAGGAAGGTATGTCCCTGCTTCGTGCAGGTTGGGCAGCAGGGACGCCTGTATTCTTTCGGCACACCGGATACTCTCCATAATTTGCGTATTCGCTTCTTCAACCCTTTCAAGAGTCCTCTTCAGTTCATCTGTTCTTTCTTCCACTTTCTGCTCCAGCGTATTGGCATAATCCTCCAATTGTATATTGGCCTGTTCCTGAATCCTGGTGGCTTCCTGCTGGGCTTTGAAAGCTTTCTTCTGAGCAATGTATTTTTCCTTCCGTTCTGTATTGATGCGATCCCCCAGACCCAGTGAAAGAAGAATCACTTCCATGGCAGAACCGATTTGTATGGCATAATTCGTAAAAAAACTGAAGGGCAGCAATCCCAGGTTTTTGAGAGCATATGTGATTGCTCCGATGATAAACGCAAACCACGCAATCAGGAAATACCTGGCAGCGCGGTATCCTCTTTTCCAGCAGACAAACCCTGTCAGCAGGATTGCCACGGATACCGATATACCCACGAAAGCCCCGATTTTTACGCTTACCGCATATCTGACAGCCAGGGACGCGGCCATAGTTAAAACACCTCCTGCCATGACAAAGGAAAGCATCATATTCAGTTTTGGGGCATGGACTCCGGTCCGGAGAAAAGATTTGGTGAACTGGGCAACCCAGAGCGCTGCAAATCCGATAAAGAACGGTACGCTCCGGTTTGCCCACCAGGGAAAATTCGGCCACAGATATGCATACCCCAGGCCGTTCAAAGAAAACTGAAAACCGGCATAGGTAATAATATACAACACGTAGAAGAGATAGCTGAGGTCTCTTACGGACAGGAAGAGAAACATATTATACATTGCCATCACTATCATAATCCCGAAGTAAAGCCCTAGGCCGAACAGTTCGTTATTCACCTTTTCCGCAAACCTCGCGGGAGACCAGAGTGTGAGGGGAAACTGCATGGAGCTTTCGGTTCTCACATGAAGATACAGGGTTTGTTTCCGATCCGGCTTTGTTTTTATCCGGAATATGTAATTGCGGTGTTTTATCTCACGATGATCAAAAGGGAAGCTCTCACCTGCTTTCTTTACCATAAAATTCCCGTCCGAAACAGGTGTCCAGAGTTCCACATAATCAACAGGGGGATAGGCAAATTCCAAAAGCCATTCCTTTTCCGGCTGTTTCTGATCCGGGGAGCAGATAGTGAATCTTACCCAGTACCCGGAATCCGTATAGCCGAAATTGGGAGCTTCTTTTTTGTTTTGGAGAAATTTGTCAGAAAGCGGGGCCCCGCTCACATCGCTGACTGACCATTTGTTATCCTTATCCTCCAGGTATTCCAGGCAGGGGCCCAGGGGATATTTGCCAATATCTTCATTCAGTACGACCTGCTTATTCCCGATTTCCAAAATATCTTTTGTGTGCAACTCTTCATCCTGTGCCAGACAGGAAAGAGAGGAGAAGAAAAACAATGGGATAAGGAATAATAAAAGACATGCCGAAGTCATGTTTATGTCAGGATGAAACGATGAATATTTCATGAGAGTATCCTTATCAGCCTTGAAATTGATCTGAGAGTGAAAAGTAGGAAATTCTCGTTCCCAGGCTCCGCCTGGGAATGTGTTTCAGGAGGCTCTGCCTCGTGTTTCAGGGTAAGACCGAGCCTTGCAGAATGCATTCCCATGCGGAGCCTGGGAACGAGTAACATATTGAATTTTATAATTTGTATATCAACCTACTTTTTGGGAATGCTCCCTCTGCTAACGGGTGCAATTAAAAGTGTCAGGTACTCGGGACCCTTGTTCCCAAACTCCGTATGGGAACACACATGCAGGCAAACTCTGTTTGCATCTGCAACCTGACATTTCATGCAAAACCGGAGTTTTGCGGGCAATCGCGTTCCGAACGGAGTTTGGGAACGAGGACTTACCTAACACTTTTAAGGTATTTCCCAAAAATTAATATACCCGGTATCTTGCTCTTCTCTTGCTCTTACTTGATAAAGAGCAAGAGCAAGATAAAGAGCAAGAGCAAGATTAAAATTAAGGTCAGACGGGCAGCGTGGGCAGATTATTTATTGGGAAATCCCTAATTACACCTCTGCTAACAATCCGGGAACTCAGGTTCTTTTTTCGACAAAAACGCTGTTATTCCATGATAACATTCCCCGGAGGTAATGAGAGAAACAGCCCTTTCCATTTCCAAATCAAGTGCGTCATCCAGGGGCATATCACTGGTTCGGCGGATCACCTCCAAGGCAGAGCGTACAGCACACGGGCCGTTTCCGGCAATTGCCTCAGCCAATATAAGTGATTCGTCAAGCGACTTACCCGGCAAACTCATGCGATTAACCAGACCAAGACGTAATGCTTCCTCTGCACGGATCTCCCTGGCAGTGAGAATCATATCCGCTGCATTTGCCGGACCGACCAGCCGGGTTAATGCAACGCCTCCGCCCCAGTCCGGCATGAGTCCCAGCCGAACTTCCGAAAAACAGATAACCGCATCCGGATCAGTTACTCTCATATCGCATCGCACAGCCAGTTCTGCCCCTCCTCCGTAAGCACTGCCGTTTATCGCGGCAATTATGGGAACAGGCAGGGAAATCAGGCTGTCAACCACATCCCGGATTCGTCTGAGCAGTTTCTCAACAGGGGAACGATCATGATTCTGAACCGCTTCGATCAGGTTTGCAACCTGCGGATTCCCGGGATTTACATCAAAACCGCCGCAGAACGATTTATCACCGGAACCTGTCAGCAGCAGTACGCGGGGTAAGTTCTTCTGTAATTCCGAAACAACATGTTCAAGTCCTGACCACATTGTCTCATCAAATGTGTTTCCTTTTTCCGGACGATCAAACGTAATTATTCCGACGCGGTCTTTCAGTTCCAAACGGACGCCATATTCAGACATAAGTTTCAGCCTCCTGGTTTATTGCTGGTTGCGGAGCCAAGTTTATATATCGTTTAAGGTGATTTCCGGAAAAGAATACTTGGCCAGGTTTGTAGTTCCGCCTTCAGGCGGTGTCACGCCGCCTGAAGGCGGAACTACAAACCTCAATCTGATATATTCATTGTTGGAAATCGCCTAACAGTACCGTCGAAATGTCAGTATTAAAGAGGATATCGGATATGAGGCCGCGAACTCATCAATAATTGATAGAAAGGCTTCCGACAGTTCGCGCCTGACCCTCTGCTGTTGAAGCATAAACTGATTTCATGCGGTTAAAAAACTCCGGAAAGGTTACACTCTATTGAAACGCCTTCCCCAGTTTCACCCCTGATCTCCGTTTTTTCTTCTTTTCATCAGAAGATTCCCGCGTATCATGATACGGGGAGCTTTTTATCTCGAGGATGGCTGTCACGGCTGACTGATTCACAGGATCCGATATTTCCAGGGAATAAATCCCTGCTTTTGCGGGCAGGCCTTCGATAGTAAAAAGGTCAGGATTGTAGGCCAGACCTTCGGGCAGATGATTTACCTCCAGGGAAAGGTTTTCAGGAATATGGCTGTCTTCCATAAGCAGTCTTTCGCTGTAATTTTCATAAACCCTTCCGCTTCTTAATTCTTTTTTAATTTCGATCTTCGCATACTCGTCATGATCCCGGTCCTTTTTATAGTCCCCGAAAATGGGCGGCAGTTCCTTGCATGAAACAATGTTGGAACTGTCAGGGCTTGTAATGATCTCGAATGTCTTCTCAGTGTGCCATTCCCCGGCCTCTGCCCTGATAATCAGGGAATGGCTCATTCCGTCTATCTTCCCGCTGAACCACCCATCCTCGCCCATAAAAAAACCGGCAGGTAAATTTCCCACGCAGGAATATTTTAATTTCAATTTATGGTCTTCGTTAACAACCGCCTTTATTGCTTCGCTGAAACGGCTGTGCCTGCGGCCCTTTACACATATTGGCGAGTCCGGAATCCATTGAAACGTGTATCCGGGATTATCAACACATCGGATCAGCAGGGTTTTCCTGATGCTTCTTTTGTATGTATCTTCAACAATGATTCCTACGTGGTAATCTTTTACTTCTGTGAATTTGCCGCTCAGAAAAATATTTCCTTCCGCAGATTCAACAGATAATGTGTCCGAGTGTGAACCAGCCAGCATTATTCCAGGGGACAGACGCGCTGAATCTTCGATAATGATGGGGACATTAAATTTTTTCCCTTTATAAACCTGGCAGGATTCCCCGATATTCAATTTTAACGGATGCTTCGGTTTCACATGAAAACGGAGTGGCTGGAGCAGTTCATTGATTCCGTCTTCGATTCTGATGATCGAAAAATATCTGCCGTGTTCGGAAATCCTGCCGTAAATCTCACCGGCTGATTCGTTCAGATATAAGCCTTCCGGCAAATCTTTCTGGGACTCGAACATTACATTGGGTGAATTACTGCTCACAATGTCAAATTTTATACTCACCATCTCGTCTTCAATCAGGCTGACGGGGTCCTGAACCGGCGTAATTTTCAGCGGGACAATCACCTTTTCATTGATGATTAATTTTGATAAGTATTTATAGTTCAGATTTCCTTTCTTAAACCGGAATTTTATCCTGGATTCGCCAAAGTGTTTCGGAATACCTTCTATCCTGGGCGGAGATATCGCATTGTTAAAAAAAAGCCCTTCCGGAAGACCTTCGATCCGGATATCATATCCCTCACTTTTCAGACGGCTCTCATCCAGAACAAAACCATAGGGTTCGCTCTGGGTTCCTTCGGGTAAGTTCCTGAGAATATCCGCGTTCACAGGGATTCTGGCGGAAGGACAGATCCACAGGATATATCTTCCGGCCTGATCACCGTCATAAGATTTCAGATTCAGGGTGTTACCGGCCAAAGATATCTTTCGCTTCAGTTGATGACTCACGGTCTCAATAATCAGGTACCCTGTGAGCAGAGTGTTTTCGGAGATTTCATCTATGGTGATTTCCACTTCATTCAGACCCGCGGCTAAATCTTCCGGATGGCAGTGAGTAACGGATATCTCTGCCGGGTAAATCTTTGCGGGCACGGGACATCGGATAATGATCTTCTTCCTGTTTTTTTTATTCGGCACAATCGGGGCCAGTTCCAGCACATCAGGGATCTCCCAGTCTCCCTCTTCCCCGTCCAGTCCTTCCACCTTTCCCTTTATGAAAACATTGGTAAGGACAGGCTTGCAGCCCTTTTTTACGGACAGACCTACGCCCTTCTCATCATTGCTCACGATATTCAGATTCTCGATAATGACATTTTTACTCTGAATAGTGATGGTGGGGGAACTTTCGACAATGGTGGCCGGAGACGAGACTGAGCGGATGGTAATGGGCCTTTTGATAAGCAGTTGCTCCCTGAACTCCAGGCTGTATTTCAGTTCAAGGATGCCGCCTTTACTGGTATTTCTGATCTGTTCTTTTAAACTTCTCATGTCGGTTGTCAGTTGTCCATTGTCAGTTGTCCATTGTCAGTTGTCCGTTGCCAGTTGTCCGTTGCCAGTTGCGATTGACAACGGACAACTGACAACTGACAACCCTCAACTCTCCCTGATTTTTAATACGGATGTATAAGTATATCTCTGGTGATCTTTCTCAAATTCGAATGTGAATTCAAATTCCCCGGCCTCTTCCGGTATCCCGCTGATTACGGGAAACAACATTGAATTGTAAAATGTGATGCCTTTTGGAAGTCCCTGTATCCGGATGCCGTATCCTTCTCGTTTTAAATTAGCCGCGTCAAGCAGCACTTCATACTTGATGCCCTGCTTACCTTCTGGCAAATTCCTAAGAGTCCTGATGATGTCCTTAGCCGGCTCACATCTCTGTTCGCTGATTTCTAATATTGATACAAAGGAGTGTTTCTGATGATCTTTCTCAAATTCGAATGTAATTTCAAATGTACCCGGGTTTTCAGGTATTCCCCTGATCGTATGAAAAAAGCTGTTGTCAAACACAAGGCTGTCCGGCAGACCCTTTACCCTGATAGTATAACCCTTTGTTTTTAAACGATCCTCATCCAATACAAAAGTATAGTTAAGCCCCTGGGTTCCCTTTGGCAGGTATCCGGGCATGTCCGTTTTTACAGGCCCCGGGACGGATTTACAGCGCCATAAATACTCCCCGACCAGAATTGCCGCTTCATGTTCCGGGGTATTATGTCCCTGGGCCAGCGTGTTGCCGATTATCGCTATCTTTCTTTTCAGTTTGTAATTCAGGGTCTCGATAATCAGGTCGCCTGTAATCAGGGTATTCCTGGGAATCTCATCTGTGGCGATTTCGATTTCGCTTACACCGGCCATCAGTTCTTTCGGGTGGCAGTGAACAACGGATATTTCTGACGGATAAATCTTTGCAGGAACCGGGCAGCAGAGCATGATTTTTCTTTTATCCCGTGTATCCGGTACAATCCGAGGGAGTTCCAGCACATCAGGGATATCCCAGTTCCCTTCTTCTCCTTCCAGCCCTTCTGTTTTCCCTTTTATGAAAACATTCCTGAAACAGGGCTTATAATTCTCCCCTGATGACAAAGCGATTCCGTAAGCATCATGACTCACGATATTCAGATTCTCAAGAATAACATTCATGCTTCGGATCGTAACGGTCGGAGACGGGGCCACTATGGTGGCAAGTGATCCGGTCGAGCGAATGGTTATCGGACGGGTAATGACCAGTTGCTCATTAAATTCTCCGCCGTATCTGATATCGAGGATGCCGCCTTCCCCGGTATTCCTGATCTGTTCTTTTAAACTTTTCATGACT
Source organism: Desulfococcaceae bacterium HSG8 (assembly GCA_030378015.1). Taxonomy (GTDB): domain Bacteria; phylum Desulfobacterota; class Desulfobacteria; order Desulfobacterales; family 4be13; genus JAUCGG01. The sequence continues at coordinate 3,351 of JAUCGG010000072.1, read as the reverse complement.
GATGCGTGAAACGTGATTTATCTTGGGAGAAATTTCTAATATGGCTTCAGTGCGTAAGCGAGCGAAGCGAAGCTTACGTATGCAGTCCCGGTTGGGCGCATTCCCAAAAAGTAGGAAATTCTCGTTCCCGGGCTCTGCCTAGTACACCGATTCGTAAATTCCTCCTCCCTTTTTTAAAGGGGGGCCGGGGGGGATTTCTGCCGTAACACCTTTTTTTAGCAACGTAAAATCCCCCCGGCCCCCTTTAAAAAGGGGGGGACGAACTTAAAAAGTGGTGTACTAGGCTCTGCCTGGGAATGCGTTTGCAGAGGCTCTGCCTCGTATTTCACTTTGAAACCGGTGAGTTAAACGGAATGCCTTGCAAGGCAGAGCCTTGCAGAATGCATTCCCAGGCAGAGCCTGGGAACGAATTTTATGATCTGTACATTTAACCTACTTTTTGGGAATGCTTCCGTCCCGGTTTCATCATTCATTGTGACCTTCAGGTCATGGTAGTTCCCCGGAATGACAGCTTTAAACTATTGTCATTCCGGGGAAAATCGGAAAACGGATGTTTTCCGATTTTAACCCGGAATCCACTGTTTGCAGAAGTTTTCGATCTACTGATAATAGCGGATTTTACCTGATCTGTCAAATTTTTATTGCAATAAACAAGGAAATGATCTGCAAAATCTGTTTCAGATACTCCTGAACGAATCATTGGCATTGTCGCTCTCGGAGCAATACCGTCGGGAGCATTCACAATTTCTTGAAACCTCTGACAACGAATAAGACAAAACAACACGGATGACACGGATCATATTCTTTTTCGTGTGATTCGTGTGATTCGTGTCATTTGTGGTAGGATTCCTGCGTATTTTCTGACGGATGAATTGTTTCAAGAATTCATGAATGCTCCCATACCGTCCGACATTCAAAAACAGAAAAATTTCCAGGTAAATGCCACCCTGGTCACGATATTCCTAATCCTTCCACCAGGGTTCATAAAGTTGAGAGTCAATAGTTTTTGTATCAAATCGTATGGCGATCACAATAAATGCAATCTGTGTAGTTCCGGCAAATACCCCCGGCCTGTGCATAACGCTCTCAACGCTTCCTGCGCACATCTCCCCCTGTTTCCCCTGCAAATTGCTGGCTATGATTCCCTATCTCTTCAGCCTGAACGCAGCCCTGAATCGTTTCCCCCTGTATCCGCCTGTTTTCTTCGCTCTGACTGATGGAAGGGGAAACATTGATTGTCGGCGAAATATTCACAGGGCTGCTCTGAATCGCCTGGCCCACAAAAGTCCGCATTTCTGTTACTTCGGTTTCCAGGCTCCTGATACGGCTTTCGTATTGTCTGCGTTCTGTGTAAAGCAGTTCATAGGTATGCTTTATCTCCATTGCAGCCATATTGAGTTTGTGCTGTAACAGCATGTCCTTTGGCGAACCGGATAAAAATTCTTCAGGTGTCATTTTGCCTTTGATAACCATCCAGGGTTTTCTCAATAATCTCCCGGTCTCCGCCGTCAGCAGGGTCTATGACCATTTTCACCTTCAGGCCCTCCTGCTCGACCCTGATCTTTGCTTCTGTGTCCGGGTATTTTGTTTTAAGGATTTTTCCGAAATAGTTTAATATGGAAATGCCTGCCTGATGGTATTCGGGCGGGAATTCTATGAATCTTTCAATCAGGTCTTCATTGATCGCGGCCATGTTTTTGTAAAGCTCCTCGAATTCTCCCGGGGCGAAATTCTTTTCTTTGGGATATCGTTCTTCTCCTTTTTCATCAAGATACACATAATCACAGGTAACACCGTCAATTTTCCATTCCTCACGGGTTGTTCCGTAAAGCCTGATACCGGTTATATCCGCATCGCGGAGATCCGCGGAGCGAAGGTCTGTGTATCTGAAATCTTTATTGCGGAGGTCCGCGCCTTTAATATATGCGCCCCTGAAATTCAGGCCTTTGAATGATTCATTCTCGCTTTTATGGTTTACAAGCAGTTCACGGACAGCCCGGTTTTCCATGATCGTGCCGAAAAACAGGGCGAATTCCGATTTCAGGGCATTCTTCCAGCAGGTATCTGTGAGATCGGTTTCTTTGTCAAAACGGGTGTTTTTCAGAAGTGCGCCTGTGAAATCCGAGCGATGCAAATTCGCGCTTCGGAAGTCCGTACCGCCCCATGACCAAAAGGAAAGACCAAATTTCCGTAAACCAGCAAATTGTTCGTCTTCTTTCAGGGTTCGCCAGCCTATGTAAAATGATACTATTATCATACAAATTGCTACCACTGCCACTGCCACTGCCACTGCCACTGCCACTGCCCCTGCCAATGCCCCTGCCAATGCCAATGCCCCTACCTCTCCTGCCCCTGCCACTGCCAATGCCAATGCCAATGCCATTATCCCTGCCCCTGCCCCTGCCACTGCCAATGCCAATGCCACTGCCAATACCAATGCCCATGCCACTGCCCCTGCCAATACCCATGCCAATACCACAAAATAAAATTGCCCGCGCCTGATGGCAATTGTAACTAAAAGAAATAAAGAAAGAGAGAGGATAATAATTATCTGAGAGGATTCATCTTTTATATTAGAAAGCTCTTCGTTTTTTATAATAGCCCAAGCTATAATACCCGTAAATAATGAAAAAACCCCGGACAACGCTGAGAAAAATAAAGAAATAACGTACCGCAGGAAAAAAGAACTGCTCCGCAATCCTGCTTTTATATTAACGAACTTCGCCCCTTCAAGGTTTGCCCCTCTGAAATCCGTTCCCCGTATATCCGCACCGGTAAAATCTGCCCCTCGGAGTTTGGCATTACGTAAATCCGCTCCCCTGAGATCGGGCTTTACATCGGGGTTCTTTTCCCGCCACCTGTTCCAGACATCAGCACCCTGTTTCAGAATTATGATGTGTTCTTTATTTGCCATCAGATTTCCTTTGCCTGTAATGCGGTTAATTTGTAGGGTTGTAGGGTGGGTGGAGCGAAGCGGAACCCACCATTTACGGAATTACGGTGGGTTCCGCTTCGCTCCACCCACCCTACATTATGCTAATTTAAAGAAAAGTCAACCCGGTTACGTGAATAAGAGGACACGGAACCATAATCCGTGCAGATAGGGCACGGATTTGCGCGGATGTACACGGATTTTTTTATTGCGCCTGCTAATCCCGCGGAGTACAAAGTTTGTTTACCCCGAAGGGGTTACATAATCTAGCCCAGGGTCAGCGTAGCGCCACCCTGGGGAAACATAAACAAAAAAACATTTTTCCCTGAAAGGGATACATAATTAAATATGGGAATTATGTATCCCTTTCAGGGAAAAGACATTATTGGGGATTCACTTTCCCAGGGTGATTACCCTGG
>JAUCGG010000316.1 GCA_030378015.1 Desulfococcaceae bacterium HSG8 | reverse complement strand
CTTCGGAATCAACGTAATAAGTATCGCTACCTAACATATTCACATTACATTAGCAGATCGGAAGCGCCTCCCGCCGGATTGGCAAATATTTCGGAAACGGCTTGGGACTTGCCAAGCGAGCAGGGACAGAGATTTCCGACGAGTTTCCACCCTTATTTCCAAGCAGGCAAACCCTGTTTACAAAAGCCCCTGTACGGCGAACAAGCAAAACCGGAGGTTTCGCGGGAAACTGCGTTCCCAAACCGGAGTTTGGGAACGAGGGGATTACTCAAATTATCAAATTACAAACTTTTCATAAACTCATTGAAGGTCATTTCCTTGTATTTGCCCTCCTTAATATACCTGAGGATATTAATCATCATTTTAGGCGGAACATAACCCGGGAGACTGCTTATTTTTTCCCCGTCTTTTGCAAGAAACCAGGAGACCGGCAGACCTCTCACATAATAAGCAGCAGCGATTTTCCTTTCTTTATCGGAATTAACTTTTACGGAGACAAAGTTCTCGTTAAGATATGCAATGATATTGTCGTCCTTGAATGTGTCATTATCCATTTTTTTGCAATAACCGCACCAGTTCGCATAGAAATTGATGAACACATTTTTTTTCTCATATTTCCCTCTTGCTGTCCCTTCTTCATATGAATACCATTTAATACCGCTTGAAAAAGCACTCGGTACATACATACAGAAAAAGACCAGGAAGACAGATATGATTACAGCCTTTGATTTCATTTTTTACTCCTTAGTTTGCCGAATGTCAGCCATTCCCGTAAAACCGGCAGATCGAAAAATCGGACATTTTTCCGATCTGCTGATAAATGCTTCATCAGGATGGCGGGATGAGGTTAATGTTATCCGTCCGAAATCTGAAAATAATCACTGTTACCAAAGATGCAAAGTTTTGATGATTTACGATTTCTGTCCGTCAGATCGTAAAATCGTAAATATTTCGATCTATTCAACCTGACGCATTCGCTCCAAAAGCGTATCCGGTTTCACAAATTCGGTAACAGACATTTTGAGTAAGGGATTCCCAAGGGAATTCATGAAGATGATTGTGGGCAAACCTACCACACCGTATTTTTTCTGAAGGTTCCTGACCACGGGATCTGCTGTATCTGTGCAGTCAATCTTAACAGGGACAAACCCGCGTGCCCGGTCAATTACTGCCGGATCGGTAAATGTTTCGCGTTCCAGTTTCAGGCATGCTGTACACCAGTCGGCCCGGAAATCCATCATAACCGGCTTGTTTTCCTGCCGGGCCCTGGCCAGAGCGGATGCCTCATCCCCAAGCCAGGCAATTCCCTGCTTCGGAGATACTACCCGTGGTTGGGATATCCGGTCATCCAGAATAAACCTGGCGATACAGGCGACACCCAGCACTAAGAACACAATGCCGACGGTTTTCCAGATCTTTTCGACTCGGGGTGATTCAGGGGACACCCGATAAAAAGCCCCTGTAAAAACGCTGATGCCGATAAGAAAAATACCCGTGATCAGTATGAAAACATTCTCCGGCATGAGCGGTTCAACATAATACAGTGCGGCAGCAATCAGTAAAACCCCGAAGAAATGCTTCAGTTTTTCCATCCATGCACCTGCCTTTGGCAATGAGGCAGCCAGACTTGAAAACGTGCCGATCACCAGAAACAGCATTCCCATACCCAGTGCAAAATGCCACATGATCAGGAATCCTTGGAGCTTGCTGCCCAGGGCCGCTATATAGATCAGCAGGGCCACCAGCATGGGTCCCACACAAGGCCCCACCACAGCACCCGCGGCCGCGCCTGTCAGGAAAACGCCCACCACTCCCGCGCCTTTACGGCCGCTGAATCTGGAGGAAACAGAGGAAGGTGTCTGAATATAGAAAAGGTCAAACATGCCCAGTGCCAGGATCACAAACACGGCTGCTACGACGATACGGACTGCCGGGTGATTGGCGTATTCCCCGAACAGTCCACCGGACCAGGCTGCAATGGTTCCGAAAATGGCATATGTCAGGGAAAGACCGAGCACATAGAAGACAGACAACACAAAACCGCGGGATGTGCTCCCCCCGCTTCCGGCCCCGATAATACTCACTGTTACCGGGATCATGGGATAAACACAGGGCGTAAGGCTCGCCAGGATTCCCCAGATAAATGCCGCTATCAGCACTCCCAGCGCGCCGAACCGGTCAGATGCTTTCTGAAACGGGTTCTGCTCTGTTTCCGGCATGTCCTCCCTAACCACGGGTTCGGCAGTTCTGACAGACTCCCCTGCAGAAACAACCATAAAAGAAACATCAGGATTCCTGGTTTCAGGCAGGAAACAGACTGTTTCCGTGCAGCCCAAGTAACGGACACTGAGCAATATTGTCCTGGGGCCGAGTTCCGCGGATGCATCCACCATAACAGGCAGTTCAAAGACCGCCTCCTTTTTATAGATCGGAATTTTGCCCAGATACTGATCATGCTTTTCAAATACGGGGCTGGTCGCGTTTACGCTGCCAAAGGTTATCCCGGTCATCTCAACCCCTTTGACAGATGTTTCCTTTACATAAAGCTGATGTCCGGCTGCAATCTCAAATCTTACTCGGATCGTCAGACTCTCCCCCGGGGCAACTTCAGGCGGGATAGCGCTGGCACTCAGCCTGAAGGCGTCTGATTCCGGTTTTAAAGGCGCTGCCGTATCTGTGTTGAAATTCAGTTTCGGTTGTTCAAAAGGGTCTTTCTGTGCATTTAATCCCGTATCCTGTTCTGTCTGGAAGATGTTTTTCTGCTGGCCATTTGCCAGGAATGGTAAAAGAAGGATAATAAGCAATATAAGACACAGCAATCTGAAATCATTTTTTTACCGCATCTGCGGAGTGCAAAGCTTGCTTTGTAAGTATTTTTTTGCTGATTTCGTCCGGGCCATTATCTGATTTCATACGGAGAAAATGTGNACAGA
>JAUCGG010000071.1 GCA_030378015.1 Desulfococcaceae bacterium HSG8 | reverse complement strand
AATGTATCAGCAAAAACAATTTCTCACGAACCTGAAGAAGCTATCTTCTACCCTGATACGGACGGCAAACCCATGGCAGAGAGTGATTTTCAACGGAACCCCCTGGTTTACTGCGTCGAAGCATTGAAAGAGCAGTTCAGTACTGACCCCGATGTTTATGTTTCCGGGAATCTCCTGATTTATTATGAACAGGGCAATCCCTTAAAATCAGTGGCACCGGATGTCTTTGTCGTTTTCGGAGTTCCCGGATATGATCGTTCCAGCTATAAGATATGGGAAGAGGGAAAATTCCCGGATGCGGTGATCAAGATCATCTCGAAAAGTACATGGAAAAAGGATCCGGATAACGTCAGCCTTTACCGCAGGCTGGGAGTGAAAGAGTATTTCCTGTTTGATCCCACGGGAAGATATATTGACCCGGCTCTCCGGGGCTATCGGCTTGATAAGAGAGGAACATATCGGCAGATACGCGTCGTAAACCTGCCGGGCGGCATTCTGAAATCAGGCAGCCTCCGGCTGGGGCTGGAATTGCGGGTGGAATCCGGGCGACTTCGCTTATATGACCCGAAACGCGGTGAATATCTTTTTAACCTCGGAGAGGAAAAACAGGGGCGTTTACAGGCCGAAGCCCGGGCTGAGAGGGCTGAGGAAGAAATCAGGCGGTTGAGGGAAAAACTGAAGGCATTGGAAGACTGAATACGGATTTGTCCCTGCTGATTTTCGTGCTTATGCAGAACAGCATTTTCATGAAAGACACGATACTGGCGTGAACTGGGGCAATTATGATAGTTGACAGCAATCCTCGTTCTTCCAGCGGTCTTGTCGAGCAGCAGCGTATTTTTTGTGAAAATCAGTAGATCGAAAAGTCACAGGTAAACCTTTGAGCAGTGGATTCCGGGTTAAACGTCCGTTTTCTGATTTTCCCCGGAACGACAGCATAATATTACCCATCATTCCGGTTTCAACCCGGAATCCACTGTTTGCTAAAAGTTTTCGATCTACTGAAAATGAGAGATAAAAAGCGTGTCTGAGTTTGAGGAAAAAAAATAATATATAATACATGCCGTTCGGCCCGAAACAGGGAAAGGATTCCGTTATTGTTATGGACAGAGTAACCGTTGAAAGACTCAGGATAAAGCATGTCAAATGCTTTGATCATGCAGAAATTCGGTTCTGGCCAAATTCCACGCTGCTTCTCGGCATCAACGGCAGGGGGAAGTCTGCGGTTCTGCAACTCTTGGCACTCGGACTTTCGGGAGTGGAAAAACCGCCTGTCACCAATGATTGGATCAACATTATAAAATCCGGGCGCGAAGCGGCTTTTGAAATTTATATGGCCGCGCAGCATGAAAATTTTTCATTGAAATTCCTCATTGATGAGGCGGACAGGGTGAGATGCGTTGAAAATGCGGATAAATATAAGTCAGTGAGAGACGACCTGCTGATCTTGGCCTACGGGGCATCCAGAAACATTGTGCGCGGCGAAGCACCCGGGGCCGGACACTTCGAGGAGATTGCAAGCCTGTTCGGGGTCAGCACCTATCTGAAAAACATCAGGGACAGTGATACATATCATTGTTTGCAGGAAAGTTTCGAACATATCAGGACGCTGACAAACAGGATATTCAGCCTGGCGGACAAGACCCATAAAATCAGACTTGCGGACTTTGACACAAAGACATTCTATTTCAAAACACCGACCAGTCCTGATCACTTTGTCCGGCTTGAATCCATGTCAGAGGGATTCCGGTCTGTGTTTGTCTGGCTGTTTGACATGATCGTCCGTGCTCATGATCGGGGGGCGGACATTCGTGACGCCCGTAACCTTTCCGGCATCGTCATGATTGATGAAATTGACAATCACCTGCATCCTGCCTGGCAGCGGAGGCTTCTGCCAGCTCTGGAGGAGATTTTCCCGAACATTCAGTTTGTATATACTTCGCACAGTCCGTTCATCGTCCAGTCCATGAAAAGAAACCATATCATCCTGTTGTCCATGGAAGGTCAGGGAGTCAGAGCCTCTGATATCCGCTTGGACGGCAGACCTTACGGCTATGAAATCGAGAAAATCATTGAACTGACCCTTGGTATGGAAAATGATATTCCCGAAATATCGGACTGGCTGTCTGAGAAGCTGAAGGCGTTTGAGAACGCGGTCGAAACAGGAGACAAAGGGGAGGTAAGGGATTTATACGAAGAGATCAGGGCGGTTATCCCGAAGGAGAGCAGTTTCAATGAATATCTTGAGATTATGTGCGCGGGAATTTGCTGAACTCATGATACCATTGAGAAAAACAGAAGCTCTGATAAAAGCCTATAAAAACTGGTTCGAGGAAAATGAAAGTGAATTGGTGAGTTATTTTGAAGGCTATATGAGCGATCAGAAAAGCGATTGGATAAGGCAGAAACACAGGAAAAAGATTCAGTCACTGCTGTCTGAAACATCTTATGGGAAATGCGCCTATTGTGAGCGAAAGCCGGATGAAGGCGGCGGGAATATGGAAGTTGACCATTTTTATCCGAAAAAAACGGAAGCATTCAAAGGCCGGGCCTTTGACTTTGACAATTTGCTGCCGGCCTGCAAGCAGTGCAACACAGCCAAAGGTCAGAGATATGAAAACTCAGAAGGCAATGAGATCATCAATCCGTACAATGAGATAAATATGGCGGTTCATCTGAGCTTGGATCAGAAAACGATGCGCCTGAACGGGGTCAGTGAAAAGGGCAAAGCCGCTGTCTGCATACTTGGAAAATCCTTGAATACAAACAGCCTGATCCAGGGTGGGAGAATCGCCAAAGGTGCGATGTATAAGCGGGCCGAAATCCGGAAATGTGTAACCAGAAAGCTTGAACTTTCCCGGAAACATAAGCAGCATACGGATGTTCTTTTTGACCACCTGAAAGGACTGCTGGAACTGATTGGCAAAAGGAGAGCCTGTACGGCGACATTTGCAACGATTATCTTGCGACATCCTGTTTTTAAAGAGCTTGTCGAGTTTGTCAAAGCCAGCGCCCCCTCAAAATATCAGGAACTGGCCAAGCTGATAAGAGAAGCCAAGCCATTTTGTTTGTAACATATTTATTTTATTTTTTTTCTAAAGAAGAAATATGCACGAAAATAAAGATAAAATTCTCGAGAACTTTAAATCTGTTCAAGATGTCCGGGATTTCTGGGATAATCATTCAAGTGCGGACTATTGGGATGAGATGGAAGATGCGGATATGGAACTCTCACCCGGTCTTAAGTCAAGACTTGAATTAAAGAAAATATACAATTTCAGTAGATCGAAAACTTTTTCCGAACAGTGGATTCCGGGTTAAAATTAAAAAACATCCGTTTTTTAATTTTCCCCGGAATGACAGGATATTATCCGGCTGTAAAACTGTCATTCCGGGGAAAATCGGAAGATGAATATCTTCCGATTTTAACCCGGAATCCACTGGTTGCAAAAACTTTTCGATCTACTGAATTTACTTGGTTTGTCAGAGGAGCAAATATCCGATATCGAAGATAAGGCGAAGAGCGAAAATACAGATGGTAAGCGGTTAATTTTCAGATGGATTTCTGAGCATACATCTCCAAATAACGAGGCAGCCATCTCCCGGTAAAGCGTCTTTGACAATAATAACGCCGATTCCGCAGACAGATCAAGTAATCTGCGAAATCATGATAATCCGTCTGAATCTGCGGTTCAAAGAACCATGAAAAAAACATAGTTTCAGCCGTGTCTGAGATGTCTGATCCGCATCACTCTTGCTGGCTGAACATTGGCTGGAAATGAAAGGAATATAATGGAAGTTTCAAATACATTGGAAATTTCCCAGGACATATTAGATTCGGCACGGCTGACAACAGATGATCTGAAAACAGAAATCGCTGTCACTCTTTATGCCCAGGGACGTCTTTCTGTAGGCAAGGCGCGTGAACTGGCAGACATGTCATTGTGGGAGTTTCGTCAGTTGCTCGCATTCCGGCGTATTTCGCCTCATTATGATATATCCGATCTTGAAGAGGATGTGGCAACTTTACATGAACTGGGGCGATTATGATCGTTGTCAGCAATACATCGCCCTTGACCAGCCTGGCATCTGTCGGCCAGTTTGATCTGCTTCGCCGCCTGTATTCCCTGGTAAACATTGCTGACGGAGTATGGGATGAATTGAACGCCATGGGAAAAGCCTGGCCGGGAAGTCAGGAAGTCGCCGCATCGGGCTGGATTCATCGCCATACTGTCAGAAACCGGTTTTTAGTCAGGGCATTAAGACGTGACATTGATCGGGGAGAAGCCGAAAGCATTGTATTGGCTCTGGAACTCGGAGCCGATATGATCTTACTTGATGAAAAAGAGGGACGGAGCGCAGCCCGGCGGATGAATTTAAAACCTGTGGGAGTCATCGGTGTTTTGCTGGAAGCCAAGAAGAACGGTCTTCTGTACTCTGTCCGTCCTCATCTTGATTCTTTGCGACAAGTCGCCGGATTCCGAATAAAGGAGTCGCTTTATCTTCATGCCCTTGAACTGGCATGTGAGCCCTGACCTCACAATAAATTTAAATTGATATCTGTAAGTTCAGCTAATTATAAACTCTGAGCCGCGAATTAAAACGGATTCCGCAGATGAATCCGAATAATCTGCGAAATCATGATAATCCGTCTGAATCTGCGGTTCAGACAATAAAAAAAGGAGGAAAGAACCATGAAAAAAGCGATAGTTTTAGCCGTGTTTGTTTTGTTCTCTTTGTTGAACGCCGGGAGTTTGTGGGGAGCCGATTGGTTAGATGGGACAGGAGGATCCATTTATTATAACGGTGGCAATGTTGGTATCGGCACAGAAAATCCTATCCATGAATTGATAGTGCAAGTAGAAAAACCAGGAGATAAGGTGACGATGGCAGTCGTAAATACCGCCAGAAACAATTCTGCTTCTCATGCTCTTATTTATGCGAAAACTATGGATGGAGGCGGAGACCCGATATTTCTTATTTCGCAATCGGGTGTCTGCAACTGGTTTATTGCAGGTGATCGAAGTGATGATGGTAAATTGAAAATAGGGAGAACTGGTAGTAGCACTATAGATAGTGGTAATAGTTATATGACTATTATCCAACAAGGCGATATCGGTATTGGCACGGTCAGCCCTTTAGGAAAACTGGATGTAAACGTCAATGACAATAATGACGGAATATATATCGCTAATGTTGCCCCTAAGCAGGTAAAAATATTTTTTGATGAATCTGATGATGCGGTGTTTAGTTTTCACTATAACGGATACAGCGCCAGGCCGAATAACAAACTGATTGTTCATGATGAAACCTACAATGTTGATATAATGACATTCATTCAAGAAAGCGGCAATGTCGGCATAGGTACAACAACTCCCACACAAAAACTGGATGTAAGCGGCACTGTCAAAGCCACCGCATTTGTAGGCGACGGCTCAGGCTTAACCAACCTCCCCTCCGGTGGCGGCACCAGCCTATGGACACAAAGCGGCAGCAACATCACTTATTCCGCCGGAAATGTGGGCATCGGCACAACAAGCCCTTCACAGAAGCTTCACGTAAGCGGCACTGTCAAAGCTGACTATTTTGAAGGCGACGGGTCGAAACTGACCAATCTTCCTACCGCCAGTAGCGTGTGGACGCAAAGCGGGAGTACGATATCTTACTCCGGTTCGGTCAGTGCGGGCGGAGATATCGGCACAAGCGGGGATTATAAGATCGGCTCCATAACAGTCTTGTCAAGCACAGGATCAGGCAACATATTTGTAGGGGAAGACGCTGGTAATGATGAAGTTACAGGTTTTTATAATACATTTGTCGGAGAAGATGCCGGAGGCAGCAACTACTCAGGCAGAGACAATACCTTTATCGGAAGGCTTGCCGGCTCAGATAATATTGGAGGATATCAGAATACTCTCATCGGGAGTTCTGCAGGGTGGAAAAATCGCACAGGCAATGATAATACTTTTGTAGGATTCTATGCTGGCAGAGACGGAACAGCCAGTGAAGAAAATACCTATATCGGTTCGGGAGCAGGACAGAACTCGACAGGTTCGGGTAATGTTTTTGTAGGCTACAATGCAGGTCGCAATGAAACAGGTTCAAACAAGCTCTATATTGCCAATTCTGCCTCAAAGCCTCTGATTTACGGCGAATTCGACAACCAGCTTGTCGCAGTCAACGGAACCCTCAAAACCCAGGAAATCATCGTGGAAAATGACACCTGGCCTGATTACGTCTTCAAAGACGATTACCGCCCCGTTCCCCTCGACGAACTGGAGCAAAGCATCAGGAAGAACGGACATCTCCCCGATATCCCGTCTGCCGAAGAAGTGAAAAAGAACGGCGTCAGTCTCGGAGAAATGCAGGCAAAGCTTTTGCAGAAAATTGAGGAACTGACCCTGCATGTCATTGAGCAGGGCAAGGAACTGAAGCACTTGAAAGGTGAAAATGAGATGTTGAAGAAAGAAGTTGCAGGCGTCCGAAAAAGCTTGCAGGATGCCGAATAAGCTCGAAAGCGAGCCGGATCGTGTAATTGCCGGGCGATTCTCAGGTGTCCGAAATTGAACAAATGACAGAACATGGATGACACAGATATGCATGGATTTGTTAAATATATCTGTGAGAACCCGTGCCATCCGTGTTCTGTTTTTCTCACAATTAAATAACGGTAAGGAAAATCGTGATGAATGAACAGATTCAACAGAGGATCATAGAAAATCTTCAACACCTTAATTCATTCCAACTCTCAAACACGTTGGATTTTATAGAATTTTTACGCTACAGGAGGAGGAATCCGCTCGCCCATAATAAACAGAAGGAATTTAAGGCAAAGGAAAAGGTAAAAGACAATTCTCTGACGCTGAATTGTCTGGCTGAAAAGCAGGATATCTCTTTGCTCCCAAAACGGAGACTGGGAAAAATTGAAAACTGTTTAAGCAGGGAATACATATACGAGAATGAACGATAACGATAAAGTCTTTATAGACACAAACATTCTGGTATATATGGTCAACGAAGATTCGGATTTTCACGAAGAGATATCTGATCGTTTTGAAAGTCTGGCAGAAGATTATGAGCTATGGATTTCGAGGCAGGTTCTGAGGGAATATGCGGTTGTTATGACAAGACCCGGTGTTCTTGAAATACCTTTGACAACAGAGGAACTGATTTCGGATATCCATATCTTCATGTCTTTCTTTCATATAGCAGATGAAACCGAAACTGTCACGAATAATTGGGAACAACTGGTTGGACGATATGCTGTTTCGGGAAAAAGAATACATGATACCAACATCGTAGCAACAATGATGGCTTTTTCAATCGCCAAAATTTTTACAAAAAACACACAGGACTTTGCTGTGTTTAATGAAATAGAGCTGTTATAGTGCAAAAATTTCACTCCCGGCAATAAAATTGCCGGACGATTCCCAGGTTTCCGAAATTGAACAAATGACAGAACACGTCAATATCTCCACAGAGTAAGGAGAAACGATGTCTCGAAGAGATACTTATCATCCAATCGTGAAGGATGGACAATCACTCATGACCCGTATTATTTTCTGGACGCTGATCCGATGTTATCGACGGATCTGGGCGCAGAACGCTCGTTTGCAGCCGAACGGGGTCTGAAACAAATTGTGGTTGAAGTGAAAAGCTTTTTGGAGGGGTCTCAGGTAGTTGAGTTAGAAAAAGCCCTTGGACAATATAACATCTATACCGGCCTGTTGAAACGATATGACCCGGAAAGAACGCTCTATCTGGCGGTGCCGGTTCATGCTTATCAGAATATTTTCCAGCGACAAGTCGGACAGATGGTTATGGAGGAACATCACTTGCGACTGATTATTTATTCACTGTCAGCAGAGGAGGAACTGATATGGAAAACACAATAACATTTTATCAAACCTGTATTAAGCGTCTGCTTTCAGAATATGAACCTCTCAACACGCAAGAAACAGAAATCAGCCTCTGTTTTGATGATGAACGGATGTGTTATCTTGTCATGAGGACAGGGTGGTTTCAAAAGTACAAACGGATTCATCGCTGTCTGATCCATATCAGGATTAAGAATGGGATCATCGTCATTCAGGCGAATAACACCGAAGATCCTATTGATACAGACTTGATCAGGATGGGAATCCCGAAAGAGAAAATCTGTCTCGGGTTTGTCCCTGCCGATTTTCGTGCTTACGCAGAACAGCATTCCCGTGGAATACAAGATATTGACATCAATCACGATACTTCAGGGGGTGACATAATGTCGGAATCATCACAGCAGAGAGCGTTTTATCGTCCTGATTCAGCGGGACAAGTTTGACTATACAGCATGGAGGCAGCATCTGTTTGCCGGATTAAGCGGGGAAGAAATCAGCCGGAGGGCAACGGAATTTCAGAAAACGCAGCAGACAACAGCATCCTCACACTGAGATCAGACATCGTATCATTCGCCAACAAAGATGGTGGGTTACGCTTCGCTCCACCCACCCTACATTTTCCGGAATCGGTATTCTATTTATTTATTGATGCATAAAAAATTTCAGGCAATCAGATTGGAATCCTCAGCTTATCAAATAAAACCTGATTGCGCTTTTTAGCGTCTGCCAGTAGTTTTTCATAATCAATAAATTCATTGGAGACATTTTTCCAGGAAAAGCAGCATTCTTTTACGATGAATGATATAATCCGATAATCTTGCTTTTCCATCTTCGGTCACCTCTATTATATATTCTTCATATTCTTTTTTATATTCAGGGTCGTTTTCAAGCTCATAATATGTATCTAATAAACGTTTCCCCTTCTCCTTTAATTCTATTTCATAATCTGAAAATATCTTATGCAGTTCAATTTCTAACCTGTCATTAACACTTTTAATTGCACCCAGCAACACGCGGGGTATTTTATATTTTATTTATTGGTAAATCCTAACCATTTGAAATTACCAAGTTACACCAGATGATTCGGAAAATATCGAAATCTGTAATTTCAACGGGTTATGAGAATATGCCACTGTTATCCAAAAAATATTAAATGTCAATAATTCATTTATTCATTTCAGCCTCAGTTAATCAGTTGATCTTGACACATCCGGATTTTTTTCTTATTTATACAACTCGACAGTCATAAGTTCTCTGAAGCCGCTGTTCTGAGTCTCCCTTTTTTAAAGGGGGATTCAGGGGGATTTCAGCAGGTTGAGGGAAATCCCCCCCGGCCCCCCTTTAAAAAAGGGGGGAGTTTCCCGGTGAGTCATTTCAGCTATTTATGAGAACTTACGACTCACGAGATACAAAAATATATTCATAAGGCTGAAAGATTGCATCTGGCTCATATCCGTCATTCCGATTTTTATATGAAAGTTCAGGATCGCCCGACCTTGCAATACCTTTTGATGAGCGGCACAATTCATAAATTCCTCCTTTTTTTAAAGGAACGAACTTAAAAAGCGTTGTACTACTGATACTCAGTAGATGGAAAGTGTTCCCGAATGCTCGCTTGGGATTGGCAAATCCCAAGCATTTCAGGCGGATTTGCCATTCCTCCCGGAGCGGTTCAGAGCTTTTTCCATCTACTGATTACTGATACTAAGGGAAGGGAACTCCCAATAAATAAAACACCCTATCCTGCTCGGTTCGGATTGACAAATCCGAACCCCGCGGCGGGGATTTGTCAATCCCCGCGAGCAGCAACGGGTATTTTATTCATTGGGAAATCCCTAATATTAATATGAAAGGAAAGGATTCAGATATGGAAATTGCTTTTCCCACCCAGGAAGACCGGGGGATTGAAAGCCAGGTTCATGGTCATTTCGGTTCAGCCCGATTTTTTATTATTGTGGAAACTGATAATGATGTGATAGAAACTGTGGTCAACAAAGATACTGATCACCTGCACGGCCAGTGCCAGCCCCTGTCTGCTCTCGGAAGGCAGGTGGATGCGGTGAGTGTCGGCGGAATCGGAGGCGGAGCGCTTCGGAAACTCCGGGATGCCGGAATCAAAGTTTTCAGAGCCGCGGAGGGTACGATTCACGAAAATGTGAAACTGATCAGAGCCGGTGTTCTTCCGGAGTTCCTAATGGAACATACCTGTGCAGGCCACAGCAATGATGGTGGATGTACTCATTAATAATTTAAAGCGATTATGCTAAAACAAGCACTCGGAGTGCCAAACTTGCAGTTTGGCATCGGCCAAACTGCAAGTTTGGCACTCCGTTCTTAAGGAGAATAATTATGCCTTTGTTTGATTATGTGTGTACGGACTGCGGGAACGTCAGCGAACTCCTCGTTTCCCCTAACGATACTGATGAAGGTCGGATATGCCGGGACTGCGGCAGTCAAAATCTGAAAAAACTGCTTTCCGCGCATTCATCCCTGTCCGGAACTTCCAAAAGCAGCCTGCCCGGAGCCGGTGACACGGCCTGCTGCGGTTCTGATCCGGGTCATGCCGGATGTGCGGGACCAGGCAGTTGCTGCGGAAAATCCCCGGCATAAGCGACCATGAACGACTATCAGAAAGAACAGTCAGAAACACTGGCTATGGTGCATCGCCATTTTATCGCTCTTTCTTCATCGGAAAAGGAAATGTTACAGGGAAAGGCGGAGGATTATCTCTCCTTTCGGAAAGATACAAATACATTCCTGTCCTGCCACTTCAGCGAAGTATGCACTGAAAAATGTTACCAGAGCCATGTCAGTGCCTGTTGTTCCAAGGACGGAATCATCACCTTTTTTGCGGATGTTGCAATCAATGTCCTGATGTCCCAAGATGAGGAAGCAGAAGCACTGATGCAGGTGCTCCGGAAACCGAACAACGGGTTCAAATGTATTTATCTCGGATCGGACGGATGTATATTGCGGATCAAACCGATTGTCTGTGAAATGTTTCTTTGTGATCAGGCAAAAGAAAAAGTATTTGGAAAAAATTCCCTGCTCAGAGAAGAATGGAAAGACCTTGAGCAGCGTAAAAAACGCTATACATGGCCGGATCGCCCGGTTCTTTTTGATGAACTGGAGCAGTATTTCATAGATGCAGGATATTCTTCTCCGCTGATGTATATGCATAACAGCCCCGGGCTGCTACGTGTGAAACAACTCTCGCAATCCGGTTCCGCGAGGTAAAAAAAGGAATTTATATTATGAAAGATGACAGAGGATTATACTATCATCCCTTTCCCCATAACAAGCTTGTCAGGATGTATGTACGTGAAACCGGGGGCGGCATCTCCTTCAGACTATGGAAAAAAGACGAGCCGGAGCTTTGGGAAGAACATGGCTGGGTTCCATACGACGCTATTAATGAGGCTGCTGACACCTATGAAGGGAATTTTGATCCCAGGCGTGCGTATGATATTGATGTGGCAAGGACATTGCTCAGGGAAGATTAAGCAGCGTAATCTTTCAAATTGCGCCGCATTCTGAAAGTCCATCGGCTCACGCCGGATTGGCTTCGGCGTGAGCGGAGACTTTCATGTAAACTGTCAATGAGTGTGTATGCGCAAGCTTCGCTTCGCTCGCTTACGCAATGCCAAACTATAAGTTTGGCACTCCGCTGCCAATTACAACTCTTAATATGCAAAAGGCTGCGATATGGCAAAATTTCTTGATACAACAGGGTGTTCTTATCATTTTCAGCAACTGGTTAATAACGCGAACGAAAAACTGATCCTGCTAACTCCGCTTCTGAAAATCAGCGGGGAAATCAGGCAGTCCCTTGAGGACAAGGACAGACTCAGAATTGACATCCGCATCATTCACGGGAAAAATGAGCTTCAGCAGAAAGAGGACGACTGGCTCAGGTCTTTGCAAAGCGTCAGGCTGAATTTCTGTGAAAATCTTCATGTCAGGTGCTGTCTGAATGAAAATGAGGCGATCATAACCTCTATGAATTTTTATGAATTTTCCCAGGTGAACCACGAAATGGGAATGTATGTCTCAAGGACTGAGGAACCTGAACTTTACCAGGATATCTATGACGAGACAATGAAGCTTGCCAGAGTAAGCAATAACCGTTTAGCGAAGTTTGTTATCAGAAATGCTTATACAGCGGCTATGGCATTCTTTTGTGAGAATCCTTATGGCAGCATAGATGTAAACAAATTGGAGAGTGTCGGACTTCTCATTTCCGAAGGTGTCAAATTCACCATTGTACAACCTGATCAGCATAATCTGTTAATGACAGCCTCACATGTTAACGGAGATAAGATTTATTCAACCGGTCGGAAAGAAAATGGGAATATAACATCTGAACCCGGTACCTGACATCCGTATGCAGGCAGTCGGATAACTGGCTGTTATGGCTTCGAAAGAATTATAATTCTTAATATATAAAAAGGGTATGATATGGCAAAATTTCTGGATACAACAGGGGTTTCTTATCATCTTCAACAACTGATCAACAACGCGAATGAAAGACTGATTCTGATAAGTCCGTTTCTGAAAATCAGCGAGCGAATCAGGCAGTCTCTTGAAGACAAGGACAGACTCAAAACCGACATCCGCATCATTTACGGAAAAAACGAGCTTCAGCCGGAAGAGAACAACTGGCTCAGGTCTTTGCAGAGCGTCAGGTCGAGTTTCTGCAAAAACCTTCATGCCAAATGCTATCTGAATGAAAAAGAGGCGATCATAACCTCCATGAATCTTTATGAATTTTCCCAGATAAACAACAACGAAATGGGAATATACGTCTCAAAGAGCGAAGAACCTGAACTTTATCAAGATATTTATGGCGAGACAATGAGGCTTGTCAGAATAAGCGATGAGATCAGGATATCTGTCGAGAAAGTCGCGGCCGAGGAAAAGAATGCCGGAGTCTCCGCAAACACTTCGGGCACAGGTTACTGCATCCGTTGTAAAAAAATCATAGCGATGAAGCCTTCTCAACCGTATTGCCCTGATTGCTTCAAAGTATGGAGCAAATACAGAAACAAGAAGTACGAAGAAATTTGCTGTCATATGTGCGGCAAAGAAAATACTTCGACTATGAGCAAACCTGTCTGTCTTGATTGCTACAAAAAGAATAAAAACAAAATTGCTAAAAAAGCCGGCTAATCGAAAAAATCCCCGGAAGCCTCTCGTTCCCACGCTTTGCGTGGGAATGCAGGTCGGACGCTTCCGGTCAGCATACGGAAAACGCCGGGACGCGAAGCATTCCCGCGCAAAGCGTGGGAACGAGCATTTCGATCTACTGAAATATGAATATTAATTTTTTTGATCTCATCTTCCTGAAAAATTGGTATTTATGGCTGATATTAATAGCTATATTTATGCTTAAACAACTTTTTAAAATGTATAAGCCCGCAATAAAGGGGGCTTTCGGTGAAACAGTATTCGGCCTTACTTCTTCCATGAGCTTCGGAAATGACTGGCATATTCTGAAAAATATTGTGATTCCGGCTTACGACGGGACTACTCAGATTGATCAGATAGCAATTTCAGAATATGGGATATTTATTATTGAAATTAAAACATATAAAGGCTGGATTTTCGGAAAAGAGAGAGATGCGAAATGGACACAAACTTTGTTTAAAGAAAAACATTCTTTTCAGAATCCGTTGTTTCAGAATTATAAACACGTCAGATCACTGCAAGAGCTTACAGGTATTTCGGAAAGCAAATTCAAATCCGTAATCGTGTTTTCAGGCGAGGCTGTTTTCAAGACCCCGATGCCCCGAAATGTTGTAAAAGGTACGGCTTATATAGATTATATCAAATCTTTTAAGGACGTTATTTTAACAGAATATGAAATCGGAAATATTCTGAAAACAATCTTCGATAATCGGTTATCCGGTTCAGATCATCGTAAGTACATCAGGGACAGAAAAGAAAATTATCATAACCAGGCGGCAAATCCTACAAACAGCCCAAATAAGGGCGGTTTTTGTATCAGGTGCAGGAAACAGATAAGAAAGAATGCGAAACAACCGTATTGTTATGATTGCTATAAGATTTGGAATAAATACAAAAACAAGAATTACAGGGAATCTTATTGTCATGCTTGCGGAAAAGAAAATGTTTCAAATATGAACAAACCAGTATGCTATAATTGTTACAAAAGCAGGTAACGAACTGATCCGGCTGATTATAACGCCTTCTACGGAACAGTTTGCGTGGCAATAACTTTTCGTGACTGGGATCATCCCGATCATGAGCGTTTACAAAGGAGGACTTGTGAAGAACATTTTTTTCGTTTTTATAGTCGTGGCAATTGCTTTATCATCAGGAATGACCGGATGTGCAACCAAGACATATGTCAACAAACAGGTTGAATTGCTGGCTGTAAGAGACCGGGAACTGAATGATAATATTCAGACTGTCCAGACAGAGGTTGAGAAGGGGATGGGCAAGGTCTGGAAGGAAATCGGGACCACCCAGGAAGATATTATCGCGCTCAAAGATACTGTGGAAGAACAAAAAGAAAAAATAAATGAACTGAACACATCTGAAGAAGCGGTGGAGCGCGCAGAGGAAGCCGGGAAACTGGGGAAGGGCAAACTTCTTTATGAAGTAACCATGTCTGATGAGTCGGTTTTCTTCGCGTATAAAAAAAGGGAGCTTTCAGACGAAGCAGAACTGGCGCTGAATGTCTTTGCAAACATACTGGTCGCGGAAAACAAGGATGTCTTTATTGAGATCCAGGGCCATACGGATGACATCGGTTCCGAAGACTATAACCTTGAACTGGGTCAGTCCAGGGCAGAAACCGTGAAGCGTTATCTTCACACGGAACATGAAATTCCGCTTCACCGTATGAGCGTTTTTTCATATGGAGAGTCAGAGCCTGTGGTACCCAATAACAGTGAAATCAACCGCTCGAAAAACCGGCGGGTTGTGCTTCTGGTTATGGAGTAGCCCCGACATCTTATTAACGCCACAAAGAAACACAAAGAACCTTCGTGAGACTTCGTGCCTTGTGCCTTTGTGGCATTATCCCGGCAGGCTTTTGCAGAATGAGCGTCCCGGGGTGTTTACTAATTTTTAAACACCCGCGGCGGGGGATTTGTCAATCCCCGCTAGCAGCAGGGCCCTTTCCTGCTCGGTTCGGATTGACAAATCCGAACCCCGCGGCGGGGGATTTGTCAATCCCCCGCGAGCAACAGGGCCTCTTTCTGCGAGCAGCAGGGCATCTCCCGATAGCAGGGCCCTTTCCTGCTCGGTTCGGATTGACAAATCCGAACCCGCGCGGGGATTTGCCAATCCCCCGCGAGCAACAGGGCCGCTATCAGGGCCCTTTCCTGCTCGGTTCGGATTGGCAAATCCGAACCAGCGCGGGATATCCCGGCAGATCCGTTGATTATAGGGCGGGCACTGCGTGAGCAGAACCCACCGACACTTTAAGAACAGGCGCAAAAAATGACAAAAGAAGAAAAAAGCTGGGTGTTATATGATGTAGCAAATTCCGCGTTTGTGCTGATCATCATCACGACCATTATGCCGATATTTTTCAAAGATATTGCCTCCCAGGGAACAGATAACGCCATTTCCACGGCAAACTGGGGGTTCGCGAACTCCCTTGCCTCCCTGATCCTGGCATTTCTGGCCCCGATTATGGGCACTTTTGCAGATTATCAGCATGTGAAGAAACGCTTCCTCTTATTTTTCCTTGGTGTCGGAATTCTCTCCACTCTTCTCCTGACCACAGTGGGTGAAGGTCAATGGATGAAATGCCTCCTTATTTTCATATTCGGCAGGATCGGATTTGCCGGCGCGAATTTATTCTATGATGCGTTTCTGACAGATGTGACAGAAGAAGGGCGGATGAATCGTATCTCATCAAGCGGTTATGCCTGGGGCTATATTGGGAGCGTTGTCCCCTTTCTCATCGTAATTGCCCTGATTTTTTTCGGCATCTCCCCGGGGCAAAAGGCTGCCATTCCAATAGATTCCGCAAAAGCGGGGTTTGTGGTTGTAGCGCTGTGGTGGCTGATTTTTTCTGTTCCTCTTTTAAAACATGTGCGGCAGAAACACTATATCGCTCCGTCGGATAGCCCGGTCAGGGACAGTTTTATCCGTCTGATGGAAACATTTAAGGAAATCCGGGCATACCGGGATGTGTTTCTTTTCCTGATTGCCTATTTCCTGT
This sequence comes from Desulfococcaceae bacterium HSG8, assembly GCA_030378015.1. Taxonomy (GTDB): domain Bacteria; phylum Desulfobacterota; class Desulfobacteria; order Desulfobacterales; family 4be13; genus JAUCGG01. The sequence goes on along the minus strand of JAUCGG010000071.1, from coordinate 8,836 downwards.
ATATTGACGGGGTGGATACCATCATCACGATGGCGGCTGCATACGGACGGGACATAGGACTCGGCATCAGCACGCTGATCCTGGCGATCCTGATGATCCAGATTGTGGCTTTTCCTTTTGCACTTCTCTATGGAAGACTGGCAGACAGATTTTCAGAAAAAACCATGCTGTATGCAGGGATAATTATCTATTCGATTATCACTATTATCGGATTTTTCCTGCCCGAACTTCCGACAATGCGGATGAAAGTCATTACCTTCTGGATTGTCGCGTTCCTTGTGGCAAGTTCCCAGGGGGGGATACAGGCGATCAGCCGATCATTTTTCGGCAAGCTGATCCCGCGTGAGCGATCCGCTGAGTTTTTCGGCTTTTATAATATCTTCGGAAAATTCGCCACAATTACGGGTCCGCTTCTTGTGGGAAGCATCGGGCGCATCACAGGCCATTCACGATATGGAGTGCTGAGTATTCTGATACTGTTTATTGCGGGGGGAATTATTCTGACAAAGGTCAGAAAATAAATCACATATCACAATCAATAGATCGAAAACTTTTGCAGACAGTGGATTCCGGGTTAAAATCGGAAAACATCCGTTTTCCGATTTTTATATGAAAGTCCCGATAAAAAATCCCCCCGGCCCTTTACGAAAGGGGGAGTCGCGGCGGACTTTCATCATTCGTTGTGACCGTCAGGTCATGGAAGTTCCCCGGAATGACAGTATCTTTATCTTAAAGTGTCATTCCGGGGAACTACTACACCGATTCGTAAATTCCTCCCCCCTTTTTTAAAGGGGGGCCGGGGATTTCTGCCGTAACATCCTTTTTTGTAACATAAAATCCCCCCCCTTTAAAAAAGGGGGGGACGAACTTAAAAAGTGGTGTACTACCATGACAACGAATGATTAAATTTCCTGTCATTCAGGAAGTGTCAGACTTCCTGTCTGCCAGGAGTGTGTATGCCGCAAGCAATGTCAGACTGTAAGTTTGGCACTCCGTTGCGGGACTTTCATATAAAAATTTCAGATGAAAAATCCCCGGCCCCTTTACAAAAGAGGGAGTCGCTGCGGATTTTCATTCGTTGTCAGGTCATGGCAGTTCCCCGGAATCCACTGTCTGTCTGCAAAATTTACCGGAAACTTTTCCATCTGCTGATTGTGATTTGTAATTTCAGGTAAAAAATGTATATTCAAAGAGCGTTAAAAAATACGTTTCATTCATGTATCAGCCAGTTTCCTGCTGTTATGATAACAGGCCCCGGACAGTCCGGGAAATCAGCATTTCTGCAACATGAAATGAAAGACACACCTTATGTCACTTTTGATGATTCGCTGAATCGTAACTTTGCATCACAGGACCCCAACGGATTCCTGGATCAGTTTGACGGACAGACTGTGATCCTTGATGATATCCAATATGTTCCTGAAATCCTGCCTTATATAAAAATAAAGATTGATAAGGACAGGACATCCGGGAAATGGATTATGACCAGTTCCCGGGAGTTTCATATGATGAAAAATCTCAGGGAAAACCTTGCCGGAAGAATCGCCATCCTCGAATTATATCCGTTCAGCCTGGGCGAGAGTGATTCGGCTCGCAGGCTTCTTGAAGAGGTTCTGTGGACAGGACTTTATCCGGAACCGTCATGTTATTCGCAAAAACGGGATGTATGGATTCAATCTTACGTGCAGAACTATATTGAAAAAGATGTGCGTCAGATTGAAAACATTCGTAATCTTCGTTCTTTTGAAATTTTTATCAACCAGTGTGCTGCTCTTCATTCCCAAGAGTTCCGGGCTGCAACTCTGGCCCGTCACTGCGGCATGAGTCAGCCCACGGTGAAAACATGGGTTGATATACTTGAAATCAGCTATCTTTGTGTCATTCTGCCCCCGTTGTTCAAAGATTTCGGAAAACGGAGTGTAAAAGCTCCGAAGTTTTATTTTAACGATCCGCTGCTTGTTTCATATCTCACACAACAACCGTCCGCAGAAGCAGCGATCAGAGGAAATATGGGAGGGATGCTTTTTGAAGGACTGGTTGTCAGTGATGTGTGGAAAACATTTCTGAACCGCGGGAAAAAACCTCCTGTTTTTTTCTGGAGATCCCAGGGCGGGCCAGAGGTGGATTTGATCATTCAGGCACGGGGCAAACTCTGGCCAATAGAGATCAATCTGACCTCCGCACCTGTTTCCAGCCATCTCAGGGAGGTGAACCGTTTTAAAGAAATAGCGGGGAATGAGGCTTCGCGTCCGGGGGTTATCGTATGCGATATCCCGGAAAAAAAGGATTTGCCCGGAGGGAATATGGCAATTCCCTGGTTTGCCTTTTCTGAGTGGCTGGAAGAAAACCTGATGTAAATCCCGATCCGGAGAAAATTAGCCGTACAAAAAATAGCCACAAGACACGAAGACGCAAAGGAACACAAAGAATCTTCGTGAACCTTCGTGCCTTCGTGGCAAAAAAAATTAGCCGTGCAAAAAATAGCCACAAAGACACGAAGACACAAAGGAACACAAAGAATCTTCGTGAATCTTCGTGTCTTTGTGCCTTCGTGGCAAAAAAAATTAACCGTACAAAAATTAGACACAAAGACACGAAGACACAAAGGAACACAAAGAATCTTCGTGAATCTTCGTGTCTTCGTGCCTTCGTGGCAAAAAAAATTAACCGTACAAAAATTAGCCACAAAGACATGAAGGCACAAAGAAACACAAAGAAACTTCGTGAATCTTCGTGCCTTCGTGGCAAAAAAATAACAACAGAAAAGAAAGGAATTTGAAACATGAAAAAGCAGTTACTCTCAATGGCAATCTCATTATTTATTTTTGCAGCAGCGCATGCCGAACCTACATCCAGGATTGTGGGCGGTGATGATGCCGACGCGTGGCCCTGGATGGCAGTCCTGGTTGAAGCAGATGAATCCGACATTTACTACGGGCTCCGCTGCGGCGGATCACTCATTGACTCCAAGTGGGTGATCACAGCAGCACATTGCGTAAAGAACGAATGGACCGGCAGAAACATCCGCGCTGATGAAATTGACGTGGTGCTGGGTGCATATGATCTTAAAAAGGATGCAGGGGAAAGAATCGGGGTCAGAAGGATTATCTCTCACCCTTCATACGATAGCTGGACAATGGATTCGGATATTGCTCTCCTGGAGTTGGAAGAAGAAGTTTCCTACAAGCCTGTCCCCATAGCTTCGAATGATGATTTTCTTGAAGGAAAGGATGCCGTTACAATGGGCTGGGGTATTACCAGACCTTACGGATGGAGATACTCGTATGAACTGAAGCAGGTTTCGGTTCCCATTGTTTCCAATGAAACCTGTAATGAGGCTTACGGACAGACCAGTGACGGGTTTGACTGGTGGTTCAGTTTGTGGTTCGGATATGAGGATAGCGATGACATTACAGATAATATGATATGTGCAGGTTATACCGAAGGCGGGAAAGATTCCTGTGCAGGCGACAGCGGCGGTCCCCTTGTGGTGAATGCTGATGGCGAGTGGAAACTGGCAGGAATTACAAGTTGGGGGGAAGGCTGTGCCGAACCGGAATCTTACGGAGTCTATACCCGTGTATCCGAGTTTGCTGATTTTATTGATAAGTGGTTATTGTTAGCTTCGCCTGTTTCCTGCGGGGATTTCAATGAGGACGGCGTTACAGATGCGACGGATCTGGGTGAAAAATATTGGAGCGCCGACAAGGAACTTGATATCTGGGCCCAGGAGTGCTGGCTTACAAAAGCAGACTGCGGGGACTATAATGGTGACGGCAAGGTAAGCATAATTGACTGGATTGAAAAACTCAGTGACATGAGCCGGGTGATTGATGACTGGATTCAGGAGTGTTGGGAGCCGGGGATATAAAGGATCGCCGAGGGATAAATCCCTCGGCTGAAAGCTCAAGTGCGCTGAAGCGCACTGTAATCAACTTGCTTCAGGCTTCCGCGTGAACTCAGTCCAACGCCTGCTTTCCTCGTTCCCAAACTCCGTTTGGGAACGCGATTGCCCGCAAAACTCCGGTTTTGCATGAAATATCAGGTATCTGCAAACAGAGTTCGCCTGCAAGTGTGTTCGTTCGACTGAACTCATGCCGAAGTCTCACGCCGAAGGCCATACGGAGTTTGGGAACAAGAACTGAGTACCTGACACTTTTAATTATAATTACCCCCGAATTGATTCCGGGGCGATGTCTTCACAACACATCCTCTTTTTCAAAATTACGCGATGGTTTTCCTCCGGATGCCTCAATATCCTTTATCCACTTTTCCACACGATCCCTGCCATATACCTTCTTCCATGCGGTCAGGATGGCATCTACAGGTATATCCGCATAGATTTCATGATACTCCACATACTCCATAAATTTCTGTTTTTCCGTATTATATGCATGAAAAAGTGAATCTTCCCGTCCGTTGAAATCAAGGGGAACCACCTTGTGTTTTTTGCAGAGTTCCGCATTAAATGCAGGTGTTGCCCGGACCCATTTCCCTTCTATGTAAAACTCATTGAACCCGTGAAAAACAAACAGATCTGAACCGAGGAATTCAATAAGCTGCCTGGTGGCAAGATGATTTCGAACCGTTGCAAAGCCGACTCTTGAAGGAATGCCGCATGACCTTCCGAGCGCGCAGAGAAGAGAAGCTTTGCTGATACAGAACCCCCGCCCGCTCTTCAATACATTGCTTGCACGATAATGCTCCGGGAGATAGAAGGGATAATACGGATCATACCAGATGTCGTCCCGAACCGCATAATAGAGATTTACAGCCTTTGCCGTGAGATCATCCCCTGCATCGCTTACAACAGAGTCGGCATATTCTATGATTTTTTCATGGTCGCTGTCAATAATCGGCGTCGAAGAAAGATACTTCGGATCCGAACCATCGGCCTGGTAAAATTTTGCAGTCATTACTCTCAGTTTCCCTGGTTCAGCAAAAGTCTCTGCCCCGGGCGAATAGGTGTCCCGGGAGCAAGATTGTTCAATCGCCGCAGTTCATCTACAGATATGCCGTAACTGCGGCTGATCTGGTACAGGGTCTCACCGGCATGAACGATATGGTATCGGGCCCCTGCCCCTACTCTTTTTACAGTCCTCGGCTTTCTTGTTTCAGGAACTTTGGCAGCCCGGGAAGACTCGGTAGTTCTCGGTCTGGAGACAGATGATTTTTTTTCTATGTATTCCAACCGTTTTTCCATCTCCTCCATTCGTGAGGATATGGATTCTTCTAACCTGTCAAGCCTGCCCTCAATCGTTTCAAGCACCTTATCCCGATCTTCAAGTCGGGAAACCCTCTCACTGATCCACTCAAGTTTGGAAAGCCTGTATTCGATATCTCCGGCTTTATCCCCTGATGAAGTTCTGACGGAGCTATCCTCAGGAGGTTCCTGCTCCTTTGGAAATAATACAAAAAAAAAGATGATCAGTGCCAGAATACCTGCCCCCATCAGAATAAAGGGCATCTTATCTTTTTTCAACTGTCTGCTGGTAAGTCTGCTCATTTTTTTCTTCCGTTCTGAAAAACCCGATTGAATAAGACATTGCTGTCTGTTTCTGGTTTCTGCTTCACCGGGGGTGCCATTAAATAAAATATCGTTAGGTATTTCCCCCAAATTAATATACCCGGTATCTTGCTCTTACCCTTACTCTTGCTCTTGTGCTCTCGCTCTTGCTCCTGATAAAGAGCAAGATAAGAGCAAGAGCAAGATTAAAATTAAGGTCAGACGGGCAGCGCGGGTAGATTATTTATTGGGAAATCCCTTACTAAATATCAGGCACCTCTCCGCAATTCAGGTTGCCGGAGAATTAACGGCAGGCTCCGGGCTTATTTTCTGCTCGGGGAAAAATGCAGAGCCGAACCGCACCGCCTTTTACAAAAGCCGGGGAGTGCAAAAGTCCCATTTTTGCAAAAATATTATTTTTGCACTCCTTTTTCGGCAGCAATGTAAAAGGTGGTCCGACTTTTTCCATCTGCTGGCATCAGTATTCATATCCAGGCTGGTAATAAGCACCTTAAACCGATAAATTTAATCTTCAAAACTGACTGTAAGCCTGACGTTGAGATCCAAGTCTCCCTGCTCTGCGATTTTCTGAATTATTCGGATGGCCAGTTTTTCCAAGTCCTGATCTTTTGAAACGGATTTTGCGGGAAGTTCCACAATATCCGGTTTAACGGGCATGGGGGTTTGGGCTTTTTTCGCAGCTTTTTCAGCGGGAACAGCCTTCTTAGCGGGAACAGCCTTCTTAGCCGGAACAGCCTTCTTAGCGGGAACAGCCTTCTTAGCGGGAGCGGCTTTCTTAGCGGGAGCGGCCTTCTTAGCGCGGGAGGCAGGGACATATTTACGCAGAACAGGAAAATCCTCCAATGCCTGTGCAAGGGTATATCTGTCCTTTCCTATCTTCAAAGTCAGTTCGTATGCCTGATTTTCCGAAAGCTTCAGGGCATCCTTTATCATATTGTAAGAAAAACTGTTCCCTTCTTTTTTTCTCCGGATAAAAAAACCCAGGTCGCTTTTCTTGGTGTTGCTTATTTTGGAAAGCATGCTTGCAACATCCTGGATTTTTATCCTTCTTCCATCACTTTTAAAGACAATATCGGATATATCCCGAGATCTCAAAGATTTGCCTGACAGCAATGTACCGATGATCAACTGAGCATTGCTCTTTGTTCCTTTTTGTTTTTTCATAGAGTTGCTTCTCCCTTTTATTAGTAGTCATTTTAAACACGATATACATTTGTTATCCGCGAGGCTTCGGAATACCGAAGTCCGGATGTCCGGAATATATGCCGCGTAGCTATGAGGAAACTTCCGAGGTCCCGGGGACTTAGGAAGCAGATTCCAGAAATCTGAATCGCCGTTTACCGCAGCAGGGGCACTGGGGATCACGGTTGACCGAAATCCGCTGATAATCCCCTGACCATAGGTCAGCAATTCTCAAATCCTGTATCAGATCAGGACTGTTTATTAAAAGTTTGATCGCTTCCGTAGCCTGCAGTGAGGCGATGAAGGCAGGAAGCGTATTGATAATCCCCGCATGCTCGGCAGACGGAGCGTTTTTACCGATAAGTTCAGCGTCCGGATACAGGCAGCGGATGCAGGGGCCTTTCCCCGGAAGGACGACCATGATCATGCCTGTTGCCCCCAGAACCCCGCCGTATATCCACGGGATATCATGCTTCACGCACCAGTCATTGATAATGTAACGGGTCTCCATATTATCGGTGCCGTCAAGAACCAGATCATTTCCCGGAAGAAAATCCCCGGCATTGACCGCTGAAAACTCGGCTACAATACCCGAAACCTTTGCATCCGAATCAGCCTTTTTCAGAAGCTTTGCAGCGGCAAGGGCTTTCGGAGCTTTCTTCTCAGCGTCCTCCTCATCAAAGAGGAACTGACGGTGGAGATTGGTGATATCTGCCGCGTCACTGTCAATAATCGTCAGCCTGCCCACACCCGCCCGAACCATGCACTGGGCAAGTGTGGATCCGAGTCCGCCGCAACCCACCTGCACCACTTTTGCCTGCCCCAGCCTTGCCTGTCCTTCCTCCCCTAAACCGGGAAATCGGATCTGCCGATCATATCTCTGGCTGGCTGGAAACATAGACATATCTCACAAACAAAATTCCGCATTCAGAACACTTAGGAAAATGGCTGCCCGGGTTCGGAGTTTCATGTTGAAACTCCGAATGAGGACAAGCAGAAATACAATTAACGATAAACTGGCTGTATGTCAATATTTAATTTTCAAGTCTTAACGAAAAGAAGTGTTTCTATCTTAAGTGCAAGATACTTTTTTGGCTCATGAAAAGTCCATAGTATTCATATAATCCAAAGTGTTACATGAATAAAACTGATGAAAATCCTCTTTCGCCTGCGTTCTGAAAAAAGATTTTCGCACTCCGGATTTTATATCCGTAAGGGACCCGGAAAATAATATACCGGTCGTACATGAGACGGATAAACACGGATACGCACGGATTTTATCACAGACATTATCCGTGTGCATCTGTCCGCGTCCTGTGACCGGAAAACCGGCCCGGATTCATCACTGAGAATGATCAGTGTTCATCCGTGTCCTGAAAACCGCGGGTATTTTTGGGAATTCCTTAATCAGCAGATCGAAAATGTCCGAAATGCTCCAGACGGGTTGGCGATCATTTCCAGCTTTCCTTCGCGGGATGAAATATACCAAAAAAGGAGGCAATTTTTAGCGTCTTTCGTGGAAGCTCGACAGTCATAAGCTCTCTGAAGCCGCTGTTCGGATCCCTCCTTTTTTAAAGGGGGATTCAGGGGAGATTTCAGCAGCTTGTGGAAAATCCCCCCGGCTCCCCTTACAAAAGGAGGAGTTTCCTGGTGAGTCATTTCAGCCATTTATGAGAACTTCCGACTCACGAGATAGAAGATAAAAAGTAGTTTACACTTTTTCCGGCTGTAGAACAATTTTTTAAATTGTTTTAAACAATTTGCAAAATTGTTCTACAGTAATGTGCAAGCTGGCAAATGAAGGATGCCCAATTTTCTCTTGATTTTCTCTCACAGATGATGATAGCAAAATCTGGATGAATCACTGGAAGGGCATTGATCTTCGTTTCGGCCATTTGTCTGAACTACGATTCGCAGGATTAAACGCTCATGATCAGGGCGATCACCCCGGTCATGAAAATGTATTTTCACGGTAAAGGATTGTCGGGATTAACATGCTGTAAATTTTGCAAATCATTTAATCATGCAAATCCGGGTTCAGACAAATGGCCGAAACGAAGATCAATGCCCACTGGAAGCATTAGTACAACAACTTGGAAATTCGTCACCCCTTTTTATCTATATATA
>JAUCGG010000315.1 GCA_030378015.1 Desulfococcaceae bacterium HSG8 | reverse complement strand
CCGACCGGAAAGGACTTTTCTGATTCTTGCCCGGATTGCTAAACTGGACGGGGCCGGATTTAAATACCTTTCTTATCTGAAAATAAAAAAAAGAGTGGAAAATTTTTCTCCGCGCGGTATACTGAGACATCGGAACAGGGAGATATGGGAAATGAATAAGATATTCACAGTGATATCGGCCGCGATGCTGATACTGATTTCACAGACGGCAGTGGAAGGGGATCCGGCAGGAAAAAAAGAAACGCGGTAAAAGCGGCCAGTCATCGGAACCGGAGGATACGTTCCCGGTCAGGAATTCCGGAAACGATGAAATAATAAACATACCAGTTTGTAGTTCCGCCTTCAGGCGGCGTGATACCGCCTGAAGGCGGAACTACAAACTGCCTGTCGGTATATTCTTTTCCGGAAATCGTCTAACGCTTTTTTCAGAAATAACGTCAGAGTTGTACAGAAAAAATTTCCCGAATGCGGATTGCTAAACTTGCTTTGCAATAATTCAGGGCAGGCAAAGCAAGCTTTGCACTCCGCTAAACTCCGCGTTCTCTGAGTTCAATCCTCAGAAACACACTCCTGAAAGGAGTATCTTATGGCTGATATTTACAGCTTTCTTGCTGAACACGAAATTGAGTATGAGCGCTACGATCATCCCCCGGTATTCACCGTAGAAGATGTGAACCGTCTGATTCCTTCGCTGCCGGGAGCAAAGACCAAAAATCTTTTCCTGTATGATGGCAAGGGACGGCGGCATTTTCTTGTATCTGTCGGGGATGAGAAGATGGTTGATCTCAAGGGGCTGAAAACGATGCTTGGGGTCAACCGCCTGACATTCTGCTCTCCGGAGCGGCTTAAAAATTATCTCGGGGTTGACCCCGGTTGTGTTTCCGCGCTCGCGATCATGAATGACAGGGGCAAAGATGTGGAACTGGTGATAGACAAGACATTGTGGGAATCAGACGCTTTTCAGTTTCATCCGCTTGTGAACACAAGCACCCTGGTAATATCCAAAGCAGGGATAAAACATTTTGCAGCCCGGACAGATCATCAGATAAACATTGTTGACGTACCAGATCGTAAATAAACACGCGGGGTAAGGTAAATAAATATACCAATAAATGCAGTACAGTAACCCGTAAATTCGCCCCCTTTAAAAAGGGGGGAGGAATTTACGAGAATCGTTCTGCATTCATTTCTGGAAATCACCTAAATCGAAATGTGAACCATCGATAAAACAAGGAGGCAGGTATGCCATTGTTTCAATGGACAAACGACATCAGTGTCGGGGTTGAGGTTCTGGACAAGCACCATCAGAAACTGGTAGATATCGTCAACCAACTGCATAACGCGATGAGAGAAGGGCGGGCAAAGGGAGTGATTGTGGGCATCGTCAACGAGTTGCTGGATTACACAAAATATCACTTTAAAGAAGAAGAAAAATTAATGGAGCGGATCAGCTATTCAGCAATTGACGAACATAAGCGTGCCCATGGGCAGTTTATTTCAACCGCTCAGAATTACAAAGCCCAGGCAGAAAACGGACTTGAGACATTTCTGAGTGTCAGTGTATCGTTAATGCTTACGGACTGGCTGAAAAACCATATTGGAATCATGGATAAAAAATACCAGAAGGAAATGAATGAAAATGGCATCACATGAGAAAATCCCACCTTGTTATTACCAGTAGATCTAAAAGTTTTTCCGAACAGTGGATTCCGGTTAAAATTAAAAAACATCCGTTTTTTAATTTTCCCCGGAATCCACTGTTGCAGAAGTTTTTGATCTACTGATTATTGTCCGGTGGGTTACGCTTTGCTTCACCCACCCTACATTTCGGATAGTCAGAATCCGAGTACGCAGGAGATTATATGACAGACCAGATGATGTTTACCCCCGAGCAGATAAGAAAAGCTGTTGCGGCGTTGAAAGATATACGACCGGCATACACCGCTATCCTGGACTTTTACGAACAGGTCTTTGTGGCACAGGAATCCGCTAAATCCCGGATAAAGATAGAACCTATCCGGATTTCCAAGGAAACTGTTGCCTTAAAAATGCAGGAAAAATTTCCCCTCATCAGCGTATCCGATTTTGTAATTGATACAAAAACATCCGGGGAACTTTTCAAAGAACTCTGCGGCATTGCAGAAAATGGGAATAAAACAATGGCAATTTCTGCCCGGGCCATATCAGACGGTATCGGGACTGATCCGGAAAAACTGTTCTCGGCCATGCTTGGCGGAGATGATGACTGCTTTGATAAAATTGCCGATGAGTTTGAAACAGATAAAGCAGTACTCGTATTTATAACCTTCAACAGTATCATGCCGTCACTGAACCTGTGCGCAGAACAGCTTTCAACATACCTGGGTGAAAATAACGACTGGATGAAAGGGTACTGTCCGATATGCGGAAACCCGCCTGCTATTTCAATGTTTCAGGCAAAATCCCCGCCATCGGAAAAAGAGGAATTTGCAGGCCTGGCAGAAGGGGAGCGTTTGTTATTTTGCGGTTTCTGCTGGCACTGCTGGCCCATCCGAAGAATATACTGCCCTTTTTGCGAGAATAAAGACACCGAAACCCTCCACTATTTTTACAGCGAAGCTGAGGAAGAATATCGGGTGGACGGATGCGACAACTGCAAAAAATACATGAAAACCGTTGATGCGAGAAAAACAGGGCGGATTCTCTACCCGCCTCTGGAACAGGTCGCCACGCTGCACCTTGATATCAAGGCAGGAGAAGCAGGATTTGAAGGCGGAACGCAGTAATAATATTTACTTAAAAGTTGCTCGAAAATTTGTTTCTAAGCTGTAAATCATTGTCTGGCAAAGGTTCGGGAATCCTCGTTTATATAACAGCCGATATTAATTGGTTTTTTTGCATAATAAATTTAATATGCTGTAAATATTAATATTTATTCCGAAGAAATATTGAAATATGATGATCCTTTGTTCGGAAATATGGAAATGCAGACAATCTGCGATTTGCAGAAATTTGCAATGTTATCAGATCAT
>JAUCGG010000364.1 GCA_030378015.1 Desulfococcaceae bacterium HSG8 | reverse complement strand
GGAGACAGAGAACATCCCGACCATGATTGAAAAGGTGCTGAACCATTTCGGGCGACTGGATATCCTTATTAATAATATAGAGCGGGGGGGATGGCCCGTGGTGCATGGCCCATATGTGAGAGAACAATGGGATCTTGAAATGGAAACCACCCTCCGGGCCAAGCGGTGGGTATTTGATTCCGCGCTCCCCCGTCTGAAGGCGTCAGAAGACGGAGTGGTGATCAATTTCTCCTCTGTTGCAGGAATTGTGGGGCGGTCGGGTCCCGCGAGTCCGGTGTTCAATGACGGGTATGCTGCCGCAAGCCGGGGGATATCCCTTCTGACGGAAACATGGGCCAGACTTGGCGCGCCGGAAGTGCGGGTGAATGAAATCATGCTGGGGTTTTTTGAAACCCGGCACGGGGAAAACACCAGGGGATGGGGACTGCTTACCGGGGAGCAGAAATCGGCAATTATAAACCATACCCTGATGAAACGGACGGGTGCAATTCAGGATGTGGTAAACGCTGTCCTTTTTATAATAAAAGATGCACCGTTTATGACAGGAAGCGTGTTGCGGCTTGACGGTGGATATGTACTCGGAGGGGAGACTGTGGGAGAGATGCCGGATGGTATATTATAAAAGGTGTCAGTTGTCGGTTGCAACCTCGAAGGTCTTAGGGAATTCCCAAAAATTAATATGGTGATTTCCGGAAAAGAATATACCAAGTGCGGTTTGTAGTTCCGCCTTCAGGCGGTGTCATGCCGCCTGAAGGCGGAACTACAAACTGGGCGTATTTACAAGTCAGAGGAGTGATTTTCAGTCCCGGAAGGACGAGTGAAAACAGCCCGGCAATTCATTGCCGGGTGAGTATTCCGGATCATCACGTCCCGGCAATAAATTGCCGGGCTATTTTCAGTCGTCCCTCCGGGACTGTTCCAAGTTGTAAATGCGCCCCTACAATCATCTATACCCGCGGTCATCTGTAACGTAATCTTTCAGATTGCGCCCGGATAAACAAAGCTGAGAACGCAATCTGAAAGATTACGTTACATTGCGCCCGTGCAACCCTGACATTATTTCTGAAACAGGGCACTGAGTCAGAGGGGAATCACCGGCGATATTCCCCCTTCAGGGGGTAGATTATTTATTGGGAAATCCCTTAGAAAAACTTTGCCCGGGAATCAGGAGAAACAGATTATGCCACAAATCATTGCAGATCGGAGGGACATTGATTTTGCCCTCCATGAACAATTTCAGATCGGGGATCTGAGCAAATATGAAAAATTTGCAGAATTTAACAGGAAAACAGTGGATATGATCGTATCCGAAGCCCGTAATCTGGCAGTCAAGGAGATTCTTACGACTTGGAAACCGGGTGATGAGGAAGGGTGCGGATTTGAAGACGGAAAAGTCACCATTCCTGAATGCTTTCATAAGGCATACAAACTTTTCAGGGAAGGAGAGTGGCTCGCCTTATGTGATGATCCGGAGTGGGGCGGACAGGGAATGCCCGAAACTGTTGCCCAAGCAGCCGGCAATTATTTTAACGGGGCCAACTATGCATTCATGATCTATCCGAGACTGAGTCACGGTGCGGGAAGACTGGTTTATACATTCGGAACAGATACGCAGAAGAAGCTTTTCCTGAAGAAGCTCTACACTGGTGAATGGGGCGGAACAATGCTTCTCACGGAACCCCAGGCTGGTTCGGATGTGGGTGCGCTGACCACTTCGGCAGTCAGAAATGATGACGGAACATATTCCATAAGCGGAAACAAAATTTTTATCTCCAGCGGTGAGAATGATCTGACAGAAAACATTATTCACCCGGTTCTGGCCCGGATCGAGGGATCGCCTCCCGGAAGTCGCGGGATTTCCCTGTTTCTTGTTCCCAAGGTATGGGTGAATGACGACGGCAGTCTCGGTGAATTTAATGATGTGGTCTGTACCGGAATTGAAAAAAAGATGGGGCTTCACGGGAATGCGACCTGTTCCCTTACGCTCGGGGGAAAAGGAAAATGCAGGGGAACGCTGCTGGGCGGGGAGAACAAAGGTATCCGGGCCATGTTTGTGATGATGAATGAGGAACGCCTGCTTGTGGGGATGCAGGGATTTGCCTGCGCGTCAGCGTCCTACATGAACGCTGTAAATTATGCCCGGGAACGGGTACAGGGGAGACATCTTCTGAATGGAAAAGATAAAAGCGCACAATCGGTTCCGATTATTCAGCACCCGGATGTTCGGCGCATGCTTATGACAATGAAGGTCTATGTGGAAGGAATGCGGAGCCTCCTCTTTTATGTCAGTTTTTGTGAAGATATGATCAGGGTTACGGATGATCCGGATGAAAGAAATAGATATCAGGAGCTTATTGAGGTTCTCATTCCCATCGCCAAAGGCTATGTGACGGACAAGGCTTCCGAGATGTGCAACCACGGCATCCAGGTTTACGGGGGATACGGATATATCCGGGAATATCCGCAGGAACAACTGCTCAGGGATTGCAGAATTACGCAGATTTATGAAGGCACAAACGGCATCCAGGCCATGGATTTGCTAGGAAGAAAGCTGGATATGAACAAAGGGCAGGCTTTCAGAAGATTCCTCGGAGAAATGCAAAAGGCCGTTGAAACGGCCAAAGATATCCCTGCTGTAAAAGACTTAGCGGTTAAGACAGGGGAAGCAGTTGATAAGCTGGAGAATGTTGCTTCGCATATGGGCGAAGCAATCATGTCTGATAAAATAATGAACGCGTTTGCCTTTGCCCATCCGTTCTTGGAAGCTACCGGGGATGTGTCCATGGCGTGGATGCTCCTCTGGAGAGCTTCTGTTGCCGCCAAAAACCTGGAAAACGGTGCAAAAAAGAAAGATGTCTCATTCTATGAAGGACAACTGAAAAGTACACAGTTTTTCATTAATACGATTCTGCCGGTTACGTTTGGTAAGATGGAAGCCATCCTTTTGACTGACGGAGCAGTTGTGGAAATGTCCGAGGATTCTTTTGGGGGGAAATAGATTTTCAAACCACGA
>JAUCGG010000314.1 GCA_030378015.1 Desulfococcaceae bacterium HSG8 | reverse complement strand
TAAGCAGGGATTCGTGAAATCTCATTTATGTAAGAGCCGTTATTATGAAAGATGCCGGAAAAAAGAATATGATTCCGATAATTTCGTGTCTTCCGTGGTTAGGGATTTCCCCAAAAATAAATACCCGAAAATGTAGGGTGGGCGGAGCGAAGCGTAACCCACCATCGTATCATTCACGAGCAAAGATGGTGGGTTACGCCAGCGCTCCGCCCACCCTGCATTTTCCGGAATCGGGTATTTTATTTATTTGGAGTTCCCTTAAAACTTTCGCGGTTAAAATCAGTTTTATATAATTTCCCATACAATACAACAGAAAAACAGGAAGAAAGGCTGTGAAAATAAATTAAAACCGGCTCTTGCGGAGTGACGAATCTGCAAATCCCTTATAAGCAGTTGCGGCGATCAAGAGATCCGCCTGTGTTCTCGTAACGCCGTGCATGGCTGCCGGAATCACTGACCATGTACTACACCCACTTTTTAAGTTCGTCCCCCCTTTTTTAAAGGGGGCCGGGGGGATTTTACGTTACTAAAAAAGGGTGTTGCGGCAGAAATCCCCCCGGGGCCCCTTTAAAAAAGGGAGGAATTTACAAGTTGATGTAGTACGGACATTCAGAGAACTTCTGACCTTCAAATCCGACTGCTCTCCTTAATCAAAGTATTAGCGGAAGAGTACCCAGCCATTGCCGAAACAGAAAATAGCAAAGCTATGATCGTTCAACGCGCAACGACGATTTTTTAGAAACAAGCTGGGTCAGGTGACCTAGCAGAGAAAATGTAAATGCTGCCCCGAACAGTGACTGAAGCATAAAAAGTAAGGCACAGACAGCCCAGGCAATCAAAGGGAAAACCATATCTAAAAATTCCACAATATCAGCCAGAAAAGATGGCCCCGGCCACAAAATAGGGTGCAAAGATAGTTGAATGCCACCCGGGAAGACTGGACATGGCAAAATCCCAGGATACAATCGAGTGGACGGAAAAAACCAGCGGGGTGGCAATAGCAGCGAAAAGCAGATAACCCCGCATATAATGCAGCCATTGGTGATTGGTTCCCCTGAAACATAGCGCGGGAATACTGTAAAGCAGGCGTTTAATCCCCTTGGATTCGTCACGCACGGCCGCGAGATCAGGGATAAGCCCCAGGATAAAAAAAGCCATGGACACGGATATATATGTGGAGATGGCAAAAACATCCCAGAGCAGGGGAGATTTAAAATTCACCCATAATTCTCGTTGGTTAGGATACGGCAGGAGCCAGTAGGCAAACCAGGCACGCCCCAGGTGAATCAGGGGAAACAGCCCTGCTGTCATCACCGCGAAAACCGTCATGGCTTCGGAAGCCCGGTAGATGGAATTGCGGAAGGGCGCTCTTACCAGGTAAAGGACTGCTGAAATCAGGGTCCCGGCATGACCGATTCCGATCCAGAAAACGAAATCAGTGATATAAACTCCCCAGGCAATGGGGTGGTTAGGGCGCGTTTCACATGACTTGATACTATTTCGACGCATCGCATTAGCTATTTTCAAATAGTTAATACCCGATTTCAGTATCAAGTCATGTGAAACGCGCCATAATACCGCTCCATTCCAGGCCGTGCCGGATCTGAATGGCCCACGCAAAGATTCCCATGCTCAGGGCCCCGAGAATCAGAACCATGCTGATCATCCAGGACTTCCCGGGCGGTTCCATGGAGCTTACAACTTTGTCATTGATATTTCCATACCTGATCTGATTCAATTAACCTCCAATTCTTTAAATTATAAAATACAAATTCCAAATAACAGCCATGACCTGACGGCCACAACGAACAATGAAAGTTTTATTGGCTTTCCTTAACCCTTAACGGGCGTATTTACAAGTCAGGGGAGTGATTTTCAGTCCCGGAGGGACTTCTGAAAACAGCCCGGCAATTCATTGCCGGGTGAGATTCCGGATCATCACGTCCCGAAGGGACGACTGAAAAGCTTTCAGTCGTCCCTCCGGGACTGAAAAAACGGGGACATCCGCCCGGCAATAAATTGCCGGGCTATTTTCAGTCGTCCCTCCGGGACTGCTCTCCCGAGTTGTAAATGCGCCCACCCTTAACACTTTCATATAAAATTTCAAACCACTAAATGAAAATTATTTGCAATTAACCGGCGACTGCCCTTGAAGCTTGCGGAAGTTGAATGATTTGTTATGGTTACCTTATTTATTTAGGAATTTTAACATTGCCATCTTTATAAATGCCTTTTTCTGCTGTTGTGTGACACGCAATGCAGTTTGATAATGAACCCAATGGATTTGCGTTTAAGAACTTCAGAATTCAGTTCATGATGTTTTTTCGGATATAATATAAGGGGTATCTGTGATCCTGCCAGGCACATGGTTCCTCAGACTTCGAATGATTTTGACAGCACATTTTGCCGAGCTGTATTCCGCACTGTTTGATTTCAGATAGTCTGAAATGACTTTTTTTGAATCGTCATCCAGTTCGACAGACTCTCCGAAATGGTCATCGCTGTTAGTCAGAATATTCATCCAGGAAGCTCCCGGCAGCAACTCAGGTTGATATGGAAAATGACAGGCCCCGCACTCTTCTTTGTAAACTGAATTATTCACCGGTTTTATAAAGCTATTGCGATGATCGCCGTCCCGGCGCCTTTCACGTTTCCTTTTTCCATGTCTGCTTTTGTCGTCATCATCATCCCAATCTAATATTTTGTGGTACCATCTCTTTTCTTTGTGATGGTCGTCGGCGTAAGCTAAAAAGAAAGGCATAGAAATAAAGACCAGGCAAATTATGAAAAGCGTTGTCTTGTCAGTCATTTCAATTTCATCCATAAAGCGGTTTTAACGCGGAATAATTACGCTGAAATTCAGCGGCGGCGGGTAGTGTTCTGCTTCCGGATATGCTTTAGGGACCCGGAAAAAACGCATTATCCCATTTCAGTTTATGCAGCGTCCGGAATTATATCGACAAACCACTTTTCGAGCCCCGGCAAACGATTAATAAGAGCCTCGTAGCCGGCCATCACCTTCT
>JAUCGG010000363.1 GCA_030378015.1 Desulfococcaceae bacterium HSG8 | reverse complement strand
TAGTTTTATCTTTTATCCTTTAATGATCAGACAGTCCCCGGAGTGCAAAGCTTGCTTTGCCCTGGACTCGCAAAGCAAGCTTTGCACTCCGGGCGGGCATTAAACCCTCCGATATGCTACAATACACTATGGTATGTAAATGTAAAATCCCTCTTGATTTTCTGTCTGTTAATGATAATAATGTTGTCAGTATTTGTAACCTGACTCAGAATATGAGGTGTTTTATCCTGTTATAAACGCGATGTGCAACTTATAATGCCACGAAGGCACAAAGGCGCGAAGTTTCACGAAGGGTCTTTGTGTTTCTTTGTGTCTTAGCGCCTTTGTGGCGGGCGTATTTACAAGTCAGGGGAGTGATTTTCAGTCCCGGAGGGACTTCTGAAAACAGCCCGGCAATTCATTGCCGGGTGAGTGTTCCGGATCATCACATCCCGTAGGGACGACTGAAAAAACGGGGACATTCGCCCCGGCAATAAATTGCCGGGCTATTTTCAGTCGGTCCCTCCGGGACTCCCCCAAGTTGTAAATGCGCCCCTTTGTGGCATTATCTGTCTGTGTTCTCTTCGGTTAAAAAAAGTTGCATATGGCGTGTTATTAAGGATATTTTAATGTTAAGGAGGATACAATGAAGGAGAAATGGAAGAAAAAAATTTCCATGTTCTGGCGCGGATGGGGCTACAGCCTGCTGATTGCCATAGTGGTTGCGATGACTTTCCGGTCAGCAATCGCGGAGTTGAATCTTGTTCCTACCGGGTCAATGAAACCGACCATTGTGGAAGGAGACCGCATTTTTGTGAATAAGCTCGCGTATGATCTGAAATTTCCCTTTACAACTTATCATCTGGCGATGTGGGGGCATCCGATGCGCGGCGATATAGTGGTGTTCTTCTCGCCTGCGGATGAGAAGCGGCTTGTGAAAAGGGTTGTGGGACTCCCGGGAGATGCAATATTCATGAGGAATAATCGGTTATTTATCAACGAAAAGCCAGCGGAGTATGGCCGTCTTAATCAGGATGTTGTTGATGAAATTCCCGATAATCAGCAGGATAACTATCGGTTTTTCAATGAGGACCTCTACGGGAAGAAACACCCGATCATGGTCAGCCCGTGGCGTCCGTCCGTGCGTTCGTTCGGCCCTATGAAGGTTCCGGAAGGGCATTATTTTATGATGGGAGATAACCGGGATAACAGTTCTGATTCCCGATTCTTCGGATTTGTCCGGCGGGAGCAGATTGTCGGGCGTGCGTCCGGCATTGCCTTTTCCTTCAATCCTGAAAGATATTATCTTCCCCGGTGGCATCGGTTTTTCAGTAAGCTTCTTTAATATTTACGATTTACGATTTCTGTCCGTCCGCAAAATCGTAAATCGTAAATCGTAAATCGTAAATCGTAAATCGTAAATCGTAAATCGTAAATCGTAAAATCGTAAATCGTAAATCGTAAATCGTAAATCCCTAGCACATCATATCCTCAATCTCCTCCGCTTCAATGGGAATATCCCCCGTCAGATCCGAAGGCCCGTCATCTGTTATCAGGATATTATTCTCTATTCTGATACCGATGTCCTCATCTTTGATGTAAATACCCGGTTCGCAGGTAAAAACCATTCCTGCCGCAAACTCCTGATGCATATTCCCGTAATCATGCACGTTAAGTCCCAGGTAATGGGATGTTCCGTGCATAAAGTATTTTTTATACAGGGGCTTTTTTTTATCCTGTTTCTTCACCTCATCAGCATCCAACAGGTTCAGGCTGATCAGTTCGCTTTCCATAATCCTGCCGACTTCCTTATTGTATTTCTTAAGGGTATTCCCCGGTCTGAGCATACTGATAGCAGCTTTCTGAACCTTCAGGACAGAATTATAAACATCCTTCTGCCGCGAGGTGAAACGCCCATTCACCGGAACTGTACGCGTGAGATCCGACGCGTAATTGGCGTATTCGGCTCCGAAATCCATAAGTAATAAATCGCCGTCACAACACTGCCGGTTATTCGTGATATAATGCAGCACACACGAATTGGCTCCCGAAGCGATAATAGGCTCGTACGCGGGGCCTCTTGAACGGTTTACTAGGAATTCGTGATAAATTTCCGCCTCTATCTCGTATTCCCATACCCCGGGCCTGATAAAATGCAGCAGCCTGCGAAAAGCCTTTTCGGTAATATCACACGCACGCTGCACCAGCCCGACTTCAATGGGCGACTTTATGGCTCGCAGATTGTGCATGATCGGGGCCAGTCTCTCATATTTATGCAGAGGGAATGCGTTCCTGCACCATTTCAGAAAGCGGGCGTCACGGGTTTCCACGGTTACATTTGCCCGCGTATGTTCGTTGGTATTCAGGTAAATATATTCGTGTTCGAAAACCAGGGGCCTGAAAATTTTATCGAATTCCGAAGAATTATAGATTGTCTTAATTCCCGAAATTTCAGTAGCTTCTGCTTTTGTGAGTTTATGCCCTTCCCACATAGTCAGTTGTTCGCTGGTATCCCTGATAAAAAGGATTTCCCTGTGCTTCTCCTCCCTGGCATCCGGGCAGACCACCAAACACGTCTCCTCCTGATCAATTCCGCTAAGATAAAAGATATCAGTATGTTGTATAAATGACCGTGTGCTGTCCGCACTGACAGGCATGATATCGTTAGAATTGAAAACTGCAACGGCATTCGGTCTGAGTTGTTTTGCAAATCTCTCCCTGTTCTGAACAAACAGTGTGTTATCAATAGGCAGATATTTCATGTTTATAGCTCACTATTCGGTTAATCAAAATGGACTTTGGTTAATTTTTCCCCGGACTTCTTGTAAATTAGCATGAATTTCAACATTTCTCGAAAAAGGTGATATTTTTCTTTTCATCATTTTCCCACTCAGAGATAAGTCTGATTTCATTAGTGATTTACCAATAAATAATCTGCCCAAGCTGCCCGTCTGACCTTAATTTTAAATTTTAATCTTGCTCTTAATCTTGCTCTTGCTCTTTATCAAGCAGGAGCAGGAGCGAGAGCACAAGAGCAAGAGTAAGATACGGGTGCAATTAAAAGTGTTAGG
>JAUCGG010000362.1 GCA_030378015.1 Desulfococcaceae bacterium HSG8 | reverse complement strand
AGAATTCCCAAACCCTTTCCAAACAACGATTTACAGATTAGGAACAAATTTTCGGGAAACCTTTAATAAGGAACTCCGAATAAATAATATACCCGGTTCGGCGTGAGCTCAGTCGAACGATTGACAAATCCGAACCCTCGCGGCGGGGATTTGTCAATCCCCCGCGAGCAGCAACGGGTATTTTATTTCTTGGAAAATCCCTAAGTATTCATCAGCTTTACAAATACGAGACCGGAAAAAACAGAATCACCATTGAAAAACATTTCGCAGATGACATCAGAATAAAAAGGTATCCCAAGCCGAGTCTTACGGCAGAGGAAGAAGACGTCATCAGTATCTGCAGAAACACCCGAAATGAAAAACTCAGGGAGGTATGGCTGACCACAGAACTTTCAAAATGTGTTATTGACAGAGAAAGATAATCGCCAGTGTCTCTTCCCTTTCATCTGTTCCCATGCATCCTGCCCCGTGGCTCAATCAAAATTCTTTCTGTTTCTGCTGACTTATCGGTATCTTTGATAATATCCTGCTTTTAATATAAATTTTATCTGAATCATAACACGGAGGCTGATTTGGGCCGGAAAGATTAGATTATATTTATATAACCGTTGACCCGAACATATGCCACGGCAAAGCCCGCATAAAAGGGACACACATCACATGGTATCTGTTATGCCTGACAATCTGGCTCCGGGCATTAAAGGTTATGTCGCGGATTCGGCGCGGAACGACTTGTTTCTGGCGATCTGAGGATATCCGAGTGAAATTCAAAACTGATGAGAAAATATGCCGTCGGAGATTGCGGAGATGGTCCGAACGCTGTAAGGGGAGCATTCCCAAAAAATAAGTTGAATATACAAATTATAAAATTCAATATGTTACTCGTTACTCGTTCCCAGGCGGAGCCGGCACAGTTCAATGGGATTTTTCAGGAAATTTCCCGGATTTACCTAAAAAAAACAGCCAGTGCCGCGGAGTCTGGGAACGAGAATTTCCTACTTTTCGGAAATGCGCCCCGCTGTAAGTAGTACATCAACTTGTAAATTTAAATTCCTCCCCCCTTTTTAAAGGGGCGGGGGACTTTCTGCTGCAACACCCTTTTTTAATAACGTAAAATCCCCACGGCCCCCTTTAAAAAAGGGGGGACGAACTTAAAAAGTGGTGTAGTAGTCTCTGAACAGCGACCGACGGCGAACCTGATCCGGTTATAGCGCAGGTCTGCAAAAACGAAAAGCGTGTACTGACGCCTGACACGGATTTTGCAGACATAGGGACTTACCCTCCCGGACTTTTCAGGTATCATCGTATTCCATCTGAGATGGCAGGACAAATTTAATGTCGCTAAAGTTTGCAGACATGTGATTAAAAAAGTCTTGCATACGGAAACGAAATAAAGTATTCTCTCCTGTCAGGCTTGGAACGCCGAATATTTATCAGGTACTTATCAATGGAATTTTCTGGAAAAATCACCCGGATTTGTCTGAAATAACAACAGATTGCCGGATATTCGGGATTCCCAGGCAACAGCCTGATTTTACAAGAATTCCCATTGAACTGAACCAGTGCCTCAATAATCAGTATTGAAAAAATCCGAACAGGATCAAAAAATGGCTGTTGAGATAACGCTCATGTTGCCGGAAAGCCTTCGGAAAGCAGTTTCTCATGATTTTCGGCTTTCTGTTTCGGCGTCAGTTCTCCTTCACGGGGCTTTTTGTGAAAAATTAATACTCCGAGATGAGGGAAGTTCTTTTTAATTCCCTGAAATCCGAGGTTTTCTGTTCCGAAGAGAAGCAATTCTCCGGTTTCGGAATTTCTGAAAATATCATAGTCGTGTCTGCTGCCAGGTTCGCTCGGAAAATTGTTTTATGACGTGTGACAAACAAACGATATGAGATATAAGGAGATAACATGACAGAATTAAATAAAAAAACAGGCTTTATCGGCTCTGGAAACATGGGGGAAGCCTTTGTGGGCGCGCTCATCCAAACTGGTATCTTTTCCCCTTCGATGATATATATTACTGATATCAGTGATGAACGTCTGGACTTCATGCACAGGACATATGGTGTCCGCATAATGAGCGATAATGCCGGACTCTTTTCGGAATGTGACATTGTTGTGCTTGCTGTCAAACCCCAGCAGATGGATCAGGTGCTTTCCCGGATTGCGGATCAGGAAGGCTATGATATATCAGAGCGGAAGCTTGTTATTTCTATCGCGGCAGGCATCACCATCGGGAAAATCGAAAGTCTGCTGTACCCGGGTCTTGATGAATCTGTCAGAAAAAAACTCCCGATTATCCGGGTCATGCCGAACACACCGGCCCTGGTTCTTGCAGGCATGTCCGGGATGAGTGCAAATTCATATGCTAAGGATGAGGATATCACAATTACCAAGACGATTCTGGAAGCAATGGGTAAGGTCATAGTGTTTGAGGAGGAAAAACTGGACGCGGTTACCGGGCTTTCAGGTTCAGGTCCCGCGTATGTGTTTTACATGATCGAATCCATGACAGAAGCTGGCATCCGCCTGGGGATGGCTCCTGATGACGCGGCAACCCTGACACTCGCTACCATAGAGGGAGCCATCCGGCTAATGAAAGAACGGAATGAGTCTCCTGAATCACTGCGCCGGAAAGTTACCTCCCCCGGAGGCACAACAGAGGCTGCTTTAAAGGTCATGGAAAAGAAGGGATTCAAAGAGTGCATGATTGAGGCCATTGCTGCCGCGGCCGAGCGTTCAAAGGAACTGAGCGGTGGGTAAAACTGTTTCCCGGTTGGGATTTTGAAATTCTCAAATCTCAACCGGGAACTATCAAAAAAATAAAAAATCCGGGCATCCTTCATTTGTCGGTTTACACTTTAATGTAGAACGATTTTGCAAATCGTTCCGAACGACTTGAAAAGTCGTTCGTCGTTCGGCACAAGTCAGAAAAAGTGTAAACTACTTTCAGCTTCTATGAAGGCCAAAATCTGCAAAAACCGTCAGTCAGGACGCTGATGAACGCTGATAATTAATTAAGAAAGAAAAAATGATGCTTAAAAATAAAAGAAAAAAAAAT
>JAUCGG010000010.1:29705-54020 GCA_030378015.1 Desulfococcaceae bacterium HSG8 | reverse complement strand
TGCTTTTTATTTCGATCCGGCTTTATCATTCTGTGTCTGACCGCAATATAATTATTGAAAAGAAGTCATTAGCTGACATTGCCAAAAATGATTCCGATCCAGATGTTCGCAAAACAGCAACAGAAAAGTTGAGCGACCAGAAACTGCTGGCTAACATTGCCAAAAATGATTCCGATCCAGATGTTCGCAAAACAGCAACAGAAAAGTTGAGCGACCAGAAATTGCTGGCTGATATTGCTCAAAATGCTTCCGACTGGGGGTGTTCGAAAGGCTGCATTAAAAAAAGTGACCGACCATAACTTGCTGACTGATCAGAACGTGCTGGCTGACATTGCTGAAAATGATTCCGATCCGGATGTCCGCCAAGTAGCGGCAGAAAAACTGACCGATCAGAAATTGCTGGCTGACATTGCTCAGAATGATTCCGATCCGGATGTCCGCCAAGTAGCGGCAGAGAAACTGACCGATCAGAAAGTGCTTGCTGACATTGCTCAAAACGATTCTGATCCGGATGTCCGTAAAGCAGCGGCAGAAAAAGTGACCGATCAGAATCTGCTCGCTGATATCGCTGAAAATGCCTCCGATCCGGATATCCGCAAAGCAGCGGCAGAAAAAACGGGGAGGCCGATTGCGTTACTCACTGCCCGAGGCCTGTCATTCGAGGAAAGCGGCTTCATGTCCATGGCGCACTACACTTTTAAGCAGGCCATAGAAAAAACAGAGGAGGAAAGAGAACGGCTTCCGGAAGATGATAAGCCGCATTTTTTCGCTGACCGGAACCGCCTTGCCCCCTACGAGGGTCTGATCCGTATCACATCCGGCGAAGAAGCATTTCATCATTCCGAAGCCATGAAAGCAAGGCTGTTTATGGAGCAGACAGCCGGAAGATATAATAAAAACCGTTTTTCGGGGAATATCCCCGGAAATCTGAGAAAGGAAGAGACAGAGATAGTCGACAGCCTGGCTGCTTTATACAGGCACAGAGACAAGGCATGCGAGGAGGGCGATACGACAGCCTGCCGGAAGCTTGAGGTGGAAATCGAACATGACAGGAGAAAGCGTGAAGAATTCACAGAACGGCTGCGCGGTGAGTATCCGGAATACGCCGCAGTCCGTTATCCGCAACCTCTGAAAGCCTCGGAGGTTGCCCTTCGGCCCGGGGAAGTGCTGATAGAATATGCCGTAACCGAAACAGAGACGATTGCCTGGCTTATCAGGGATAACAGGATATTAAAGAAAATACGCATAGATAAAAGCCGCAACTATCTGAGAGCTGTGATAAACAGCTATCGCAGGATGCTCTCGGACACTGACAGAGTGCTGAAGCCCGCATTTGATCCAGAGCAGGGAAACGAACTCTGCAAGCTTCTGATTTCAGAATTTATCATAGTGCCGGATAAGGAACTGGCCCTGCTTCCCTTTGAAACACTTGTGATTTCCTATCCCGAAAAGATCATTTACAGAAGCTATCCCATAGGCGGTGCGGTCTTCCATACCGTTCCCGGTGTGACTTATCTCGGGGACAGATACAGTATCAGCTATTATCAGTCTGCCAGCGTCCTCACCCAGACCCGTGCCCTGGGGAAAGCATCCCCGGGGAAAAGCTCCTGGCGCTGGCCGATCCTGTGTTCAGACCGTCAGATCCCCGCCTGAAGGGCAGTCCGGATAAAAAACAGATTGCCCGGAGAGATGACAGTTCCCTGTCTCTCTGCAAAGCAGTCGAAGATCAGATGGGGCTTAGGATCAGGCGGCTGCCCAGTACATCAGATCTCGCACGGAAGCTGGAAAAGCTTTTCGGTAAGGATAACACCGAACTGATGACAGGAACCCAGGCTGATGAGACCGGTTTTAAGAACAGGAACCTCTCGGAATACCGCTACCTGGTTATGGCGACCCACGGCATCCTCGACAGCAGAGTTTCCGAGATCATGGAACCCGCGCTCATTCTTTCGCAGGTCGGCGGAGCGGGTAACGACGGGTTTCTCACCATGAACGAGGTGATGGATCTGAAACTCGGAGCGGACATCGCGGCTCTGACAGCATGTGAGACAGGCAGGGGAGAACATCTTTCCGGAGAAGGCGTCATGGGGTTGGGAAGGGCATTCCAGTACGCGGGGGCAAAATCGGTGCTGGTGTCATTGTGGAGCGTATCGGAGGAATCCTCGGTAAAGCTGACCGAAAAATTCTTTTTCCACATAAAGGACGGGAAAAACAAAGCTGCCGCGCTCCGCCTTGCCCGGCAGGAAATCCGGAAGCGCGGCTATGATCATCCTTTTTTCTGGGCGCCTTTTGTTCTGCACGGGGAATGGCAGTAATTGATGGGGCACTTTTAGCCGGATTAACTTGCTGAAATTATGCAGATGATTGGGGTCATACCTGCAACAAATATTTTCCTTTGACAGTTTCATATTGTTGGTATAATATACCAGCAATATGAAAGCAAGTCTGATAAGACATGATAAGATTACAGATGAGTATGGCAACACTGTTGAAATAAAAATGTGGGCAGTGCCGAAAACCTCAGACAAGCCTTACGGCTTCAAATATTCCCTGGTTTACATAGTAAACGGCGAAAGAGCCGTCGGTTATGACAATGCCGAAGGAAAAGGGGATCACAGACATTATAAAGAGCATGAAGAACCTTATTTGTTTGTAAGCCTCGGTAAACTGGCAGAAGATTTTTACAGGGATGTGGAACAGATAAAAAAGGATATGTATGAAAATCAGAAAAGTCAGGGTAGGAATAAAAGATATTGAAACTGCTTTGAATGAATTTACTGAAACCGGCAGGGATATTGAGGAAGGAAAACTTGTGAAAAAAGAAAAAGGTGTGTATTTTACAAGTGCGGGTGCTTTCAGAAAAGCGTTAACTCCCAAGCGGCTGGCGCTTCTTAAAACGATTAAAACGGAAAAACCGTCGTCTTTCCGTCAGTTGTCGGAAATTACGGGACGGGACATAAAAAATGTTTCCGCTGACATTAAATTTCTCGAACAGGCCGGGCTTCTCGACATTAAAAGAACTGCCCGGGCAGAAAAGGGAATCACTCCTCTTGTGAACTATGATAAGATTCTGTTTGAAATAGCGGTCGCGTGAAACCGCTAAAGATTATATTATAGAAATGCCTCTACTCAGTCCTGTACTCGGGGCAGGGAGCATCTCTCAGGTTTTTTATCCGTGCCTGATATAAGGATGTCGCCTCGCAGCACGCGCACGAATTGGGAATTTCACGCAGAGCGGACTGAGCGATTCCTGACCGGCTATGTTTTTATACTGATTTGCAAGAAATTTTTCCTGTAGTAAGGAACATGGTCCCTATGAATTTTATTTTTGAATGGGATGAAAACAAAGCTGAATCAGACAGACGAAACCACGGTGTCAGTTTTGATGAGGCGCAAAGTGTTTTTATTGACAACCTTTCGGCTATGATGCCCGATGCGGAGCATTCCGATACTGAGGAAAGATTTCTGATTATCGGAACATCCCACAAAAACCGGGTGATTGTCGTCAGCTATACCGAGCGCGGTGATAAAATTCGCCTGATCAGCGCGCGGAAGGCCACACGGAATGAACGAAAACAATACGAAGAAAACTGTTTCTGAAAAACAGACAAAAGAGGAAATGCGGAGCGAGTATGACTTTTCGGGAGCCGTCCGAGGCAAATATGCCGGGAGGCTGATAGAAGACGGATATATTACCCGAATATATCATACCGACGGGACATTTTCGGAGAGACGCGTCCCGGGGGAAAAAACGGTCATTCTTGATGAAGATGTATGGGAATATTTCCCATCTTCGGATGCTGTCAATAATGCTTTGCGCACTCTGATTTCCCTGGTGCCGGACAAACAGGCCCGCTAAGAGTATTTTCTTCATCCGCCTGTCATTCCGGAAATCCTTTAAGCAGGCTGCGATTTTCCCGTGAAGCCCGCCGCCTTGCTCCCGGGTTAATAAGTTTCACAAGTGTACTGCGGATTGGGAGCATCCCAAAAAGTAGGTTGCATATCACATATAATAAAATTCAGTATGTTACTCGTTCCCAGGCTCCGCCCGGGAATGCGTCCGGCAAGGCTCTGCCTTGCGAGACATCTGGTTTAACACGTCGGTTTTACAGTGAAACACGAGGCAGAGCCTTTGCTGATGCATTCCCGGGCAGAGCCTCACTGCCATTAAGTTAAGAGTCGGATCAGCCTGACAGAGAGGCGTAAGTATCTGAAATAATATCTTCCCCGGCGGGCCGTGTTCCTTAACTTAATGGCAGTGGGGCAGAGCCTGGGAACGAGAATTTCCTACTTTTTAGGAATGCGCCCCTGCGGATTACAGTGTCGGAATTCGGTTCAGAATTCCGCACTGTCAGGCTCCGCAATCGCATCAGGAAGCCTGAGATGAATATTCTGTGAGCGTATCCGAAAATATTTCCCGGTCTGCGGGTACAGCCTGTAAGAATCCCTCAGTCCGGATAGCATCTTTTCAACACGAAAAATGCCCGGAAATCTTACCTGACATTAATCATCCTGCTGACATCCGCCAGCCCGACGCTGTTTGCAAAAACTACAAGGAAAACGGATAAGAAAAGGAAAGGAAGCTCATTTCCCTTTCTTATCCTTTTTCCCTGTAGTTTTATCTTAAAATCTGTGATCTTCATATCGCCGGTATTAATCTGCCTGTTGACATCCGCCTGCCCGATGCTGTATTCTGTATGCTATAAATCTGATTCCGGACTTCATTTCAACCATCTGTCCGAACTCGAATTTTCAGGATTGAAGGATTTTCATGATTTACAATAAGTTAATCCTGCTAATCCTTTACCGTGAAAATACATGTAGCGTAATCTTTCAGATTGCGCCGGAAAGAACATATCCGATGAGGCGCAATCTTAAAGATTACGCTACGTTACTGTTAAATATAGTGATCGCCCTGATCATGAGCGTTTAATCCTGTGAATCATGGTTCAGACAGATGAGCGGAACAAAGATCAGGGTATTAAAAGAAGATTTAACTGCCTGATCATAAAAAATATCTGATTCTTTAATCAGGAAACTTATGGCATATTCGCACGGAGGATAACAGAATGACTGATCAGAATGAATTGGCCGATATTGCTGAAAATGCTTACGACCCGGATATTCGTAAATCAGCGGTAAAAAAAGTGACCGACCAGAAACAACTGGCTGATATTGCTAAAAATGATTCCTATTCATCTGTTCGTAAAAAGGCATTGGAAAGTGTTACCGATCAGAAACTGCTGGCAGACATTGCTAAAAAACGCTTCCGGGTGGAAGGCTCGCAAAACAGCGGTACAAAAACTCGACAGCAGAGTTTCCGGGATCATGGAACCCGCGCTCATTCTTTCGCAGGTAGGCGGAGCGGGTAACGACGGGTTTCTCACCATGAACGAGGTGATGGATCTGAAACTCGGAGCGGACATCGCCGCGCTGACAGCATGTGAGACAGGCAGGGGAGAACATCTTTCCGGAGAAGGCGTCATGGGGATGGGAAGGGCATTTCAGTACGCGGGGGCAAAATCGGTGCTGGTCTCTCTGTGGAGCGTCTCGGAGGAATCCTCGGTAAAACTGACCGAGAAATTCTTTTCCCACATAAAGGACGGGAAAGACAAAGCTGACGCGCTCCGCCTTGCCCGGCAGGAAATCCGGAAGCGCGGTTATGATCATCCTTTTTTCTGGGCCCCGTTTGTGCTGCACGGGGAATGGCGGTGATTTCGGAACCAGGCTTGTTCGGATTAATTTATTGAAATTATGCAGATTCGTTGTAGGGTGGGGCTTGCCCCACCAATGTTCCGTTAATGTTCATAATGTTCATAACGGACATATCGGCTATATCGGAAATGACGAGATAACAGAAATGGTGGGGCAAGCCCCACCCTACAATAATACTTTTCATAATAATCAGTAAAATCAGAGCGATCAGCGATTCTGATGCCCCTAATCTGCGGTTGCTTTTTCGCTCATCAGATGTTATATAAAAGGCATTCTTCATCTGCGAGCAGAGCAATCTGCAAATTGTTATGCACTCGGAACCTGTTTATTTTACGGATTTAGGAGGAAATATGACAACAACATATATATCTGAAGCAGAAATAATCGGACGTCTTTCTGAGTATATCTTAAAAACAGGGGCGAACCAGAGGGTTGTGATCACAAAGAACAATGACCCCATAGCCGCATTGGTGAATATCGAAGATTTCCACAGGATTGAACAAAAGGAGCATAAAGAAGGACTTGCATCTGTTATGGGCAGATGGGACGGTTTTGATGAAATCGGGGAAATTTTAGGTGACAGAGGGGGATTCGGACGGGATGTATCTTTTTGACACAGATACCATAACAAATATTTTTAAGAAGAAACCATCTGAAAAGCTTGTCAGAAAATTGAAACATCTTGATAAATCGCAACAGTTTGTTTCAACAATCACCATAAGAACAATTTAGAGAATATTCTTCTGCCATCGGTAAATATTGTCGGTTTTGATGTGAAGTCCGCATATATATTTGCGGGCGATTAAGATCGGAATTGGAAAAAAAGGGTCAGCCTCTGTCCTTTGCAGATTTGCAAATCGCATCCGTTGCCATAGCAAATAACCTGACCCTTATTACCGGAAATGAAAAGCACTTTGAGCGAATAGATGAATTGGAAATTGAAAACTGGCTGTAAGCGGATTATGATTTTCCGGGCAACTTTCGTTTTTTGTATTCGACCAGATAACCTCTTTAAATCATAAAAAAATAGCTCGCCAAGTTTTCAGGGCACGGATCATTTTCAGTGATGAAATCCGAGCAGGTTTTATGGTCACGGATTATCTTTGTAACTGTATTTCAGGACACGGATCATTTTCAGTGATGAAATCCGAGCAGGTTTTATGGTCACGGATTATCTTTGCAACTGTAATAAAATCCGTGTTCATCCGTGTTTATCCGTGTCCCACATATGGCAGCAAAAGGTGGGTTCCGCTTCGCTGCACCCACCCTACATTTTATACATTTTACATTTATTTTGCGAAGGATGCTGCCATATCTTTCACAAACCCTGACTCCGGCAGCCGCGCCTTCAAAGCTTCAAAATACACCAGCGCGCTTTCCCTTTCCCCTTGTTTCAGGTCATGCATTATCAGGATCATCAGCGCGGAGTTGGATGCGCTCCCTTTTTCCGCTTCCTCCCGCAGACATGCCACCGGGTCTTCCTCAACTCCCATAAGAGGAATCCCTCCTATCTTCTGGGATACCACACCCTGGAACGCGTCCGGTTTATAACACACAGGCAGCTTACGCGCGGCTGAAATCTCATGTTTCTCAGACAGGGGCTTTTTTTTGCCTGCCCGAAACGTAATCTGATCGGCCCCCTTCAGCACCCATTCCATGCAGTCATCATAGGAAATAATAGTAATTTCAGAATCTTTTTCAATAGATACCTTGTCGCTCACAAAAACATTCATTGCAAGATCAGCAGCTATCTTCTGCTCTCCCCGTTGAATAAAAACTTTGCCGGAGACATCTGTAACAATTCCGAAATCTCCGGCCCCGGCCGCACGGGATGAAAAAAGGAGCATCCCGAAGAGCGCGGTTACCATGAGCGCGCCCATGTCAATCTTCTTTTTTGATAGAAATGATCTCATAAAGTCTCACCTCCTGTTCTCTTCCTTTGACCTTGTCAGAACCCGCAAACCTGGCCTGAACATCATCCATGATACGCTCATACACTGACTCACTGATCAGCAGGGGAATGCCGTAAACCTTGGTCTGGCTCTCAATACGCGAAGCCAGGTTCACCTCATCCCCGTTGATCGTATAGTCTGCTTTCTCATAACAGCCCACATTCCCCACAATGGCCCCGCCCGTATTAATGCCGATCCCGATCCTGATTTTCCCCGCGCCCGGGAACAGTTCCGGCTCCGAGCGGTTCAATTTATCCAGACGCTCAAGCATATTCATCCCGCAGCGCGCGGCAGCCAGCGCGCCGTCCTTCGGGAGCTTGTTCGGAGCACCGAAGATCGCCAGGATGCCGTCCCCGACATACCTGTTCAGATATCCCCCTGATTCAATCACAGCCCGGGTCATCTCTGTAAAATAGCGGTTCAGACCCGCAACAACATCCTTCGGGTCCATATGCTCACACAGGGTTGTAAAATTGCGAATATCCGTGAACATGATCGTGGCTGTCACCTGCTCCCCTTCAAAAGATATATCCCCGTGATTCTGAAGAAGTTCCTCCATGATCCCGGGGCTGACATAGCTTTTGAAAAGCCGCTGCAAGCGGCGTAACTGCTGATAGCCTGAAATATAACCATAACTCCCGGTGACGATCCCGGGAATAAATAAAAAAGCCGTCAGCATCGCAGCAGGAACAACATGGTAGTAAGTGAAAGCCCAGGCAGTCCCCGCAGCCGCGGACAGGAAAAGTGTAACAACAACAGTCCCGGCTCTGTCTGGTGGCAGGAACAAAAACGACAGCCCGGATATGATTCCCAGCCCGATGGCGATCCAGGTTATGATCCCGCTCGGAACATCCCGGAGCAGTTTTTCGGAAAGCAGGGTCATGGCCGTCTGCAACTGGAGCGACACGCCTGAACGATACCGCCCGGTTCCTGATCTGACAGGAGCCGGATGAATATCCTGGAATTTCGGAGAAGTGACCCCGATAAAGACAAACCTGTCTTTAAAAGCCCCGGTCAGGGGTTCTGTCATCTCCTTCTCTTCCCAATCATAAACTTCTGAAAACGAGATAAAAGGCACTGAGGGAATCCGGTAATCAATTCGCACCTCCCTAAGCGATTCACGGGGCCGAGATATACCCGGCTTCACAAGGAGCATTGAAATCGAGTATGCTTTCTGCCCGTCTTTGTCAGTCAGGGACAGAATCTGTTTCCGTATTTTTTCATCCTTATCCGGATACAGATTCAGAAATCCCGTGCCGCTTGAAAAGAGCAGATAGCGACGGTGGGGCATCTGTCCGTTTTTGCCTGTACTGAATCCCAGGTAAACCGGCACACCCTGATCCCGTGCTGCCTTCATTGCCCGGACAAACTCAAGATCAGGTTCATGGGCAAGCTTTTCCAGGGAAACAGCGGGGATGATATCCAGCGCGACACCCCGTGCGCCTCCCCTGATCACGCCCCTGATCACCTGTGCAAAATACTCATGCCAGAGAACAAGCGGGGTATCAAAACGCTCCAGGGTATCATCGTCTATCCCGATCACCGCCATATCACCAGCCTCTGAATTTACGCTCGTGTTGGTCATAAGGAGATCATAAACATACAGGTTGAAGTCATCTGCCCAGGGAGAATGGGATACAAGAAATGCAATACTTATGCCTAAAAAAAGCGCGAACAGGGAACGCTGTTTGTCACGATGATAATATCCTGATTTCAAAGTCATGTCCTCCGGTCAGTTGTCAGTTGTCAGTTGTCAGTTGTCAGTTGCCAGTCGTCAGTCGTCAGTTGTCAGTTGTCAGTTGTCAGTTGCCAGTTGTCAGTTGCCAGTTGCCAGTTGCCAGTTGTCAGTTGTCAGTTGCCAGTTGTCAGTTGATCCTGTCACTCTCACTCTTCTGCCGGACTGACAAATCCGGCGGCATGGCTCGGATTTGTCAATCCGAGCCGAGCCATGCGGAGATCATAGCCATGCAACGGACAACTGACTACGGACAACGGACAACTAACTAATCAAGCCGATAATTCGGCGCCTCTTTTGTGATGATCACGTCATGGACATGGCTTTCCCGCATTCCTGCCGCGCTGATTCTCACAAACCGGGCCTTTTCCCTGAGTTCTTCGATTGTCCGGCATCCCACATATCCCATACCGGCTTTCAGTCCCCCGACCAGTTGGAAAATATTATCGGATAGTGTTCCGCGATATGGAACACGGCCCACAATGCCTTCGGGAACCAGTTTTTCATCTTCAGGCTCTTCACCGTGATAGTACCTGTCCTTGCTTCCCTTTTTCATGGCTTCCAAGGAACCCATGCCCCGATAAACTTTATAGCTGCGGCCCTGGAAGATGATCAGTTCGCCCGGGCTTTCCTCTGTTCCTGCAAAAAGCCCCCCGATCATCACCGAATGAGCACCCGCGCCGATGGCCTTTGTAATATCCCCTGAAAATTTGATGCCGCCGTCGGCAATCAGCGGAACCCCGCTTTTGCCGGATATCCCCCTGCAATTCATAATGGCTGTTACCTGGGGAACACCGATTCCTGCCACAATCCGGGTGGTGCAGATGGATCCCGGGCCGATGCCGATCTTTATACCGTCAACCCCGGCATTGATAAGGTCTTCTGCCCCCTTTGCTGTAGCCACATTTCCTGCAATCAGCTCAATATCTTTCAGATTACTCTTTAAACTTTGTACGGCTGCAATGACATTTTCCGAATGCCCGTGGGATGTATCAATCAGCATCACGTCCGCGCCTGCTTTCAGAAGCGATTCTGCCCGCTCTTCCATGTCTGCCCCGACTCCCACCGCGGCCCCGACCCTGAGACGTCCCATGTTATCCTTGCAGGCATTAGGGTATTTTTTTATCTTTTCAATATCTTTAATGGTTATAAGGCCCTTCAGTCTCCCGTCCTTGTCAACGACAAGCAGTTTTTCAATCCTGTGCTCATGGAGCAGTTTTTTGGAATCTTCCAGGGTAATCCCCTCCTGAACTGTCACCAGATTGTCCTTGGTCATCACTTCGGAGACCTTTTTATCCGGCTCTGTTTCAAACCGCATATCCCTGTTAGTGACAATTCCCATGAGCTGATTCCCGCGGGTTACAGGAAGGCCGGAAATCCGATACTGTTCCATCAGCTTCAGGACTTCGTGAACAGCCTGGTCAGGACGTACCGTAACCGGATCAATAATCATGCCGCTTTCGGATTTTTTTACTTTATCCACTTCCCTGACCTGGTCTTCAATGCTCAGGTTACGGTGGATGAACCCGATTCCGCCCGCACGGGACATGCTGATAGCCGCATCTGCCTCTGTCACTGTGTCCATTGCAGCGCTGACAATGGGGACATTCAGTGTCAGATTTCTTGTCAGCCGGGTGCTGGTATCCACATCTTTGGGCAACACATCGGAATAGTTCGGCATCAGTAGCACATCATCAAAAGAAAAAGCTTCTTCAGGTGGTATTTTCATATGGCTCCTCTTGTTAATTTTTCAGGTGGTTAAAGACAGAAGTCAGTGGTCAGTTGCAACTGACCACTGACTTCATGGTAAAGACGGGATTCAGATAACACAGGGGAGAATTTTTATCAATTTTAATTCAGTTGTCCGTTGCAAGTAACAACTGACTTCATGACAAAAGCGGGGCATTCCGGAAGTATTTTATCTTGAACCGGTTACTAAAGGGAGTGAGTTCCCAGTTTCTGCTTATTGATAACATTTTTCTGTTGATTATTTTTAAGACATTTCCTAATATCAGTGGATTCCGGGTTAAGGTGAAACACGAGGCAGAGCTTGGGAACGAGAAGTTCCTACTTTTGGGAACGCGCCCTTTTGTCTGGCAACTGTGCCATGTCAAGGTGAACATGCCGTTTTTCTTCATAAAACAGAGAAAAAATTAATACAAACTGTATAAAAATTCAGGGGAGCACCATAAGTATCCAACTTACAAATGCTTTGATAAAGACGTAAATGCTTATGATCCGTTAAACGATTGGGAAAGCGGAGCTTAAAGAAGTATGTTTTCAGCATAGAGTAAATGGAGATATTAAAATCATTAAAAAAATCGTCGGAACAAAAAGCAAAAACATGTGAAATGATGGAAGCCATAAGAATAAAGAAAAAAATTGAATCCGAGGTGCTGAATTTGCCAATTTTAAAACAACTCATCGGAAAAACTGTAGAAATTATTATGCTTATAGAACCGGAAAAAGATCATCCTGTAAAAGAGAAACAGGCAGACTGGCGGACTAAAATGAAAATTCAGCCAAAACTTCTTGTTGAGCCTGAGAAAATAATCGAACCTGCAGAGGATGTTTGGGAAGGGTATCTGTAATGAAATCAAGTTATATGTTCGATACACATGCCCTGATTTTCTGGAATTTGAAGAAAGGCGTATCAAATGAGTTTATTGAATTTTTTGATGAGCAGTCTGATAAGGGCAATGTGCTGGTATCCGCTATATCATTCTGGGAGATGGCGTTGCTTTCCAAAAAGGGCAGAATTGAAATTGCCGATGTTGAGTTGTGGAAATCTGATCTGACAAAGAATACCGGCATAGGTATCGTTACTCCCGAAGCATCGGAAATGATCGCTTCTGTTTATTTGCCGGAAATTCATAAAGATCCGTTTGACCGTTTGCTGATTGTTCAGGCAAACCGCCACAATGCAATGCTGGTAACAAAAGATGAACTTATTAAAGCGTATTCCGTTGAGGTATTCTGGGTCTGAGCAAGGAGTTAGCATGAAAAAAATTATTACCTCCGCATCCTATGCGTAGCACCAGACCATTGAAGACCATCAACAGCAGTGGAAAAAGTTCAATGCCGAAGTCGTAACAGCCTATAAAGAGGGACGATAACAACAGAATCGCCCGTCTGACGGGACAATAACAGGAAAGCAGCCATGAAGGATCTCAAATCCCCGAATTTTGAATTTCTGAAAGATATTGACCCTGCCCTGACACATCAGGCCGCAATGGCAGAGCGATACTGCCTTGAAGATCCCAATGCTGCTTTGACAAAGCTGCGGCTTTTCGGTGAGATGCTGGCAAAGAACATTGCTGCACGGTGCGGGATTTACACCGATAACCGGCCGGAGCAGAGTCAGATACTCAGGGAACTGAAATACCAGGATATCCTGGATCAGAAGCTTGCGGATATGTTTCACAGCATACGCATCGAGGGAAATGCCGCGGTGCATGATGGCAAAAACTCGGTTCGGGATGCTCTTCGGAATCTCAGGTTTGCCCATCAACTGGCGGTCTGGTTTTATCGGACATTTAAGAATTCCGGGTTCAGATCCGGTCCGTTTAAGGTTCCCCCGAATCCTGCCAATATAACGGAAACTCTTCAAGAGGAACTTGACCTGACCCGTAGCCAGATTCTTGAATTGCAGGGCAAGATTAAGAATTCGGAAAAACTGACCAAAGCTGAGATTAAAAAAAGGGAAAAAGCCGAAGCCGAAGCAGCCAAAGCATGGGAGGAGATCAATGCAGCTTTGGAACTGGCGCAGCAGGTGGAGGAAGACGCACAGCAGGAGATCGCCCTGTATGAAGAGGAATTATCGCGCCTCCAGGCCCGGGGCGCGAAGAGGACGGAGAAAGAACTCCGGCAGACCCTGGCTTTTTCAAGATCAGC
This sequence comes from Desulfococcaceae bacterium HSG8, assembly GCA_030378015.1. Classification (GTDB taxonomy): domain Bacteria; phylum Desulfobacterota; class Desulfobacteria; order Desulfobacterales; family 4be13; genus JAUCGG01. Next base: position 40,724 of record JAUCGG010000010.1, on the reverse strand, counting down.
GGCGGAAAGAATTGATCTTACCGAGGCAGATACACGGAAACTGATTGACCAGAAACTCCGGGCAGCAGGATGGGATGCGGATTCGGATGAAATCCGATATTCAAAGGGCATCAGGCCGGAAAAAGGAAAAAACAAAGCCATCGCGGAATGGCCCGTAAAAAACGGACGCGCGGATTATGTTCTTTTTACGGGGCTGAGTGCCATTGCCGTGGTGGAAGCCAAGCGCAGAAACAAAGATGTCTATGGAGCGATAGATCAGGCAAAAAGATACAGCAGGGGATTTCAGGTCCATAAATCCTGCGAAACTGCCGGAGGGCCCTGGGGTACATTCAAAATTCCCTTTGTGTTCGCAACCAATGGCCGTCCGTTCCTGAGACAGATGAAAAATCAGAGCGGCATCTGGTTCTGTGATGTCCGGCGTCCCAGAAATCTCAGGCGGCCCCTGGAATCATGGTACACGCCTGAAGGACTGAAAGAGCTTGCCCGGACAGATATTGATAAGGCAGAGCAGAACCTGGATGAAATGAGTTTCAGCTTTGAGTTTCCTTTAAGGGATTACCAGAAATCAGCTATACTCGCAGTCGAGAGAGCGATTAAAAAAGGCAGGCAGACGGCATTGCTGGCTATGGCTACGGGAACAGGCAAGACCAAGACCAGCATCGCATTATTATACAGGCTCCTCAGAGCGCAGCGTTTCCGGCGTATTCTTTTTTTAGTTGACCGGGAGGCTCTCGGGGAACAGGCTGCCAATGCTTTTAAAGATACGGAGATCACAGGACTACAGAAGTTCGCTGATATTTTTGCCATTAAGGAGTTGAAGGAGAAAACCCCGGATCAGGAGACCGCAGTGCATTTTGCAACGATCCAGGGCATGGTCAGTCGCATCCTTTATGCGGAAGATGAAGCAGATGCTCCCAAAGTTGACCAGTATGACTGCATTGTTGTGGATGAATGTCACCGGGGATATCTGCTTGACCGGGAAATGGGCGAGGCTGAACTGAGTTTCCGCAGTTATGAGGATTATATATCGAAATACCGCCGGGTGCTGGACTATTTTGATGCGTTCAAGGTGGGGCTTACAGCTACGCCTGCCCTGCATACCACGGAGATTTTCGGCAGACCCGTTTTTACCTACAGTTATCGTGAAGCAGTGATTGACGGTTATCTTGTGGACCACGAACCCCCTTTCCGCATTATCACAAAGCTTTCCAGGGACGGCATCCATTGGGAAAAAGGAGAACAGATAAACTACTATAATACGGATACCGGTGAGATTGATCTGTCTCAAACCCCTGACGAGCTTGATTTCGAGGTGGCGGATTTCAACAAGAAAGTCCTGACTGAAAACTTCAACCGTGAGCTTTGCGAATGGCTTGCCAAAGAAATTGATCCGGGGCTGCCGGAAAAAACCCTTGTTTTCTGTGTCAGGGATACCCATGCTGACCTTGTGACAAGACTGCTGAAAGATGCTTTTGAAGATCAATACGGCGCGGCGGAGGATGATGCGGTTCTCAAAATTACCGGGAAATCTGACAAGCCCCTGCAACTGATCCGCCGATACAAAAACGAACGTCTGCCCAATGTAGCGGTTACGGTTGATCTTCTGACCACGGGCATTGACGTGCTTCCCATCTGCAATATTGTGTTTCTCCGCAAAGTCAACAGCCGTATCCTTTATGAGCAGATGCTCGGACGGGCTACCCGCAGATGTGACGATATCAATAAAGAAGTATTTCGTATTTTTGACGCGGTGGATATATATTCAACTATGAAGGATTATTCGGATATGAAGCCTGTTGTGAATCGTCCGAATATCACGTTTGCAATGCTTGAAAAGGAAATCCTCACCCTGGGAGATGAGGCAGCCCGACTGACGGCAAAGGAGCAGTTTTTTGCCAAGTTTCAACGCAGAAAACGGTACATGGACGAGCAGTGTGTCCGTGAATTTGAAACCAGAACTGACATGAAGCCGGATCAGTTCATTGCCCGTCTGTCTGACTTTACCCCGGAAGAAGCCGCGGACTGGTTTGCCAAAAACCCCGGTATCGGGGAACTGCTGGATACGAAAGGCAGGAGCGGGCCTTCTCGCGTAGCGGTTTCAGATCATGAAGACGAGGTTACAGAGGTCAGCCGGGGATACGGGAAACCTGGAGATTACATTGATGAATTCTCAAGGTTTATCAAAGAAAATATCAACGAGATCGCAGCCCTGAAGCTGGTTGTTCAGCGGCCCGCGGAACTGACCCGCAAGCAGCTAAAGGAACTTCAGTTGAATCTGGAGGAAAACGGCTATCGCGAGCAGGATTTGAAAACCGCATACAAGGCCGTGACCAATGCGGATATTGCCGCGAATATCATGGGATTCATCCGGCAGGCCGCGCTGGGATATCCGTTGAAGCCTTATGAACAAAGGGTTGATGAGGCTGTCAATAAAATCCTGGCTTCCCGGGATTGGTCAAGACCTCAGAAACAATGGCTGCAACGCATTGCGGCCCAGATGAAAAAGGAAATTATTGTAGATCAGGAGGCCATGAACAGGGCGCAGTTCAGGGAGGTCGGGGGTTTTAAAAGGATCAATAAAATTTTTAACGGCGAGTTGGCGCAGATATTGGAAGATATCACGGAACAGGTTTGGGAAAAACGTGCTTGACAGGTTCAGCAGATCGGAAACTTGTTGCGAACAGTCCTTCCTTTTCTTATCCTTTCCCTGTCGTTGTGAGGTGAAAAACTACAGGGAAAGCGGATAAGAAAAGGAAAAAGCTGACTCAGTCAGCCCCGGAATCATCAACATTACAAGGAGATATTTCCATGCTGCAAGCGAAAAGAAAATTCATTTCTCCTGATGAATATTTTACAGCAGAGGAATCGGCTGAATGTAAAAGCGAGTATTATCATGGCGAAGTTTTTGCCATGACCGGAGCGTCCGTGAACCATAACCTGATTACTTCAAATGTAATTATTTCTCTCGGGAACTCCCTGCAAAATTCTTCGTGCCTTATTTTTCCCAGTGACATAAAAGTTCAGATGGATAAAGACTTTCATTATGCATATCCGGATGTCAGCCTGGTTTGCGGGGATATTGAGTATGCCGAAAACCGGAATGATATTATTGCAAATCCGTCGGTGATCTTTGAAATACTGTCGGAATCAACAAAAGACTATGACAGGGGATCCAAGTTCACCGCTTATCGAAATATCTCTTCTCTCAAAGATTACATACTGATTGACCAATACAGCATTTTTGTTGAGCATTTTTTCAAACAGGATGAAAATGAGTGGGGGTTGAAAATCTTTAAAAATATTTCGGATCAGTTTCATATCCGCTCAATTGATGCGGTGCCGCTGGCTTCTGTTTACAAAAATATTATTGTAAACAGTCCGTTGTCAGTCGCGACAGACAACGGACTACAGACAACGAACAACGGACACGATTATGACAATCACACATGATATTGTAGCAAAGCTCTGGAACCTGTGCAACATGCTGAAAGATGACGGGGTGACGTATCACCAGTATGTCACAGAACTGACGTACCTGCTGTTTCTGAAGATGGCGGAGGAAACCGGGGAGGAGGATAAACTGCCCGATGGCTACCGCTGGGGGAATCTGATTGAGAAGCCCGCGCCGGATCGTCTGGAGCATTATAAAAAGATGCTGATTGATCTGGGAACCCGAGGAACCCGGCAGATACGGGAAATTTTTGCCAATGCGTCGTCCTTCATCAAGAAGCCGGTTACGCTGAGCGCGCTGGTGAAAAGCATTGATGAGTTGGATTGGTATTCTGCCCGGCAGGAGGGACTGGGGGATTTGTATGAGGGCCTGCTGGAAAAGAATGCGAATGAGAAGAAATCCGGCGCGGGTCAGTATTTTACCCCGCGGGTTCTGATTAATGTGATGGTGGATCTGATGCAGCCTGACATCGGTGAGGTGATCCAGGACCCTGCCGCGGGAACCGCGGGGTTTCTGATTGCGGCAAATCACTACATGCGGAAACATTGCGAGGTATTTGATTTGTCCGAGACGGAATTTCACATGTACAAGAATAAGACCTTCTTCGGCATGGAGCATGTGCAGGATACCCACCGGCTTGCCATGATGAATATGATGCTCCACGGTCTGGACGGCGATGCGCCTGAATCCGGTATGATTTACGGGGATACGCTTTCTCCGAGGGGGCAGCAGTTGCCAAAAGCGGATCTGATCCTGACCAATCCGCCCTTCGGAACTAAAAAGGGCGGCGGTGTGCCGTCTCGTGATGATTTTACTTATGCGACCAGCAATAAGCAACTGGCTTTTTTGCAGCATATCTACCGCGCGCTGAAGCCGGGGGGACGTGCTGCGGTGGTCTTGCCGGATAATGTGCTTTTCGAGGGAAATGTGGGAAAGGATATCCGCAAAGACCTGATGGACAAATGCAATCTCCACACGATTCTGAGGCTTCCCACGGGAATTTTTTATGCCCAGGGTGTTAAAACCAATGTGCTGTTTTTTACACGGGGGGAGAAAGATACCGGCAATACCAAAGCCGTGTGGGTGTTTGATCTGAGAACCAATATGCCGAGCTTTGGCAAAACTGCGCCGCTCACTCCTGGGCATTTTACTGAATTTATAAAATGCTTTGGCAAAGACCCTTATGGAAAGGCGAGGCGGAAAGATTTGGGAGAAGAAGGGCGGTTCAGGAAATTTACCCGGAAATATATCCGGGATCGGGGGGAATCGCTGGATATTTCATGGCTCCGGGATGATTCTCTTGAGGATGCCGCGAGCCTGCCGGAGCCTGATGTGCTGGCTCGGGAAGCGATGGAGGAACTGGAAGGGGCTTTGGGGGATTTGCGGGAGATTTTGGAGGAGTTGGGGGTTGAGGAGGTGGCGGGATGAATGACAAGTTGCCGAAAGGCTGGACATTTCCTGAATTGCATGAGATTGCCTCAATTAATATGGGGCAATCACCTAAATCAAGCACATACAATGAAATTGGAGATGGTCTGCCATTTTTTCAGGGCAAAGCTGAATTTGGAAAAATTTATCCAACTCTGAAAAAATTTTGCACGGAACCCAAAAAAGTTGCTGAAAAGGACGATATTTTACTTTCTATCAGGGCTCCGGTTGGTCCTACAAATCTTTGCCCATCAAAGGCTTGTATAGGCAGAGGATTATCTGCTATCAGAGCAGTTGGCCCCGTGATTCAAAAGTTTCTTTTATATTATTTTCGAAGTATTGAAGAATGGCTGAGTCAGCAGGGAACTGGTACAACATTCAGGGCGATAAGCGGGAACTTTATAAAAGAGCTAAATGTACCATTGCCTCCTATTCCTGAACAAAAGCGCATCGCCGCCAAACTGGACAGCCTTTTGGCAAAAGTGGATGCCTGCAAAGCCCGGCTGGATAAGGTTTCCGAAATCATCAAACGGTTTCGGCAGTCCGTGCTTGCCGCTGCCACTTCCGGGAAATTGACTGAGGATTGGAGAGAGGAAAATCCTAATGTTGATGATGTAAATGAGATTTTGAGAAAGACTCAGATTTATCGTGAAAGAAAATATAATGAAGCTATTACAAAAGCCAAAAGTCAAGGAAATAAAAAACCGAGACCCTTTAAAGTGAATCATAATGAGATACCTACTGAAGAATTAGCTTATATTCCTGAAACTTGGAAAAAAGAGAGGCTGGTTAATATTTCTCACATACAAGGCGGTGTGACAAAAGGCAGAAAGCTAAAAGGGCGAGATACAGTATATTTGCCATACTTACGAGTTGCCAATGTTCAGGATGGATTTTTATGTTTGGACGAGATAAAAGAGATTGAATTACTTGTAGAAGATGAAGATAAATATCGGCTCAAGTTCGGTGATATCTTATTTACTGAAGGAGGGGATAGGGACAAACTAGGAAGAGGGACAGTATGGCGGGATGAAGTTAAAAATTGTATCCACCAAAATCATATATTCAGAGCTCGACTTTATTGCTCTGATATTCTTCCAGAGTATATCTCCATTGCGACTAAATCTGATGCAGCAAGAAAATATTTTTTTGATAATGCTAGCCAGACGGTCAATTTAGCTTCAATAAACATGACGACTCTTGGAGATGTGCCTGTGGCTTTGCCTCCCAAACAAGAGCAGGTAGAAATCGTCCGCCGCGTAGAAGCCCTTTTCTCCATAGCCGACCAATTACAAGAAAAGCTCAACGCCGCAAAATCACGAGTAGATAAACTCACCGCCAGCATTCTCGCCAAAGCCTTCCGAGGCGAACTTGTACCCCATGACCCGAACGACGAACCCGCGGAACTCCTTCTGCAACGCATCCGTGCCGAGCAGGAAGCATCGAAAGCAAAGACAAAGAAAGGAAGGCTGACAAAAAAGAAGTCCTGACAAAATGATAACTCATATAAAAATAACCGGATTTAAGTCATTTCATAACTTTGAGATGACATTTACACCACTGACTGTCGTGGCCGGGGTAAATGCTTCAGGAAAAAGCAATCTGTTTGACGCATTGCACCTGCTTTCGCGTCTGGCGGAAACAGACCTGAAAACAGCTTTCAGTGAGCAGCGGGGCGATCCAATTGAATTGTTTACTAAATATGGTGAAGATCGGTACGCCTCGGACATGGAGTTCACTGTGGAAATGCTGCTTCACAGGCATGTCAGAGACAACTGGGGCGGCGAAGCAGAACTGAACAACACCCGACTGCGTTACACGCTTGCCATTGCAAGAAAAACCAATGATCTGGGAATTGATGATCTCATTGTAAAACATGAAGGTTTGGAAAAAATCCCCCCGAAAGAGGATACCTGGGCTAAAGAAATGATTCCGAAAGAAGCAATCCTTCTTTGGAAAGCAAAAAGAGCCGGTGGGTCAAAAGTACCTTTTATCGAGACAATCCGGCAAAATGAACGACCAACCATTAAAATACGACAGGACGGCAGACAGAGCGGCAAAAGAACACCGGCCAATGCCGTATCCCAGACCGTGATAGGCGGCATCAATTCAGTGGATTTTCCCCATGCCTTTGCTGCAAAAGAGGAGATGCGGAGCTGGATGTTTTTGCAACTCAGTCCCCGGGACCTTAGGGAACCAACCCGCCAGGATATAGGGTTGCGAGATACGATTACGCCCGGAGGTAAAAATCTGGCAGCGGCCTTATACCGGATCAGACAAACCGACCTGTACAGTCTCAAAGAAATTTCCCGTAAGCTCAACAGTTTTCTGCCGAACTATACAGAAGTGAAGGTTTATGATGACAAAGTGAATCGTCAGTTCATCATCAGAATTGAAGGAGAAGATGGCAAAGCTTTCTCTTCGCAGGTCCTTTCTGAAGGAACCCTTCGCCTGCTGGCGCTCTGTGTCCTCGAACAAGATGATAAACATACAGGTCTGCTCTGTTTTGAAGAACCTGAAAACGGGATTCATCCGTTCCGAATGGAAGCAATGGCGCATCTGTTAAGAGATCTGAGCATTGATTTTACTGATGCGGATATGCCGCTCCGCCAGGTTATCGTTAATACGCATTCGCCGGTATTGGTGAACCAACTGCTTCAATGGAAAGATGATAATGATGTAAGTGTCTGTTTATCAAGACTGAACTCTCTTATAACTGAGACAGACGGAACAAAGAACAAGATAAAAATAACAAAAATGAGTCCTGTGTTGAAACAAAAGGATAAGTCTGACCAATTGTCATTTTTTCCTGTTTCAGAACCGGAACGAAAGGTGACTTTGGCCGAAGTCATTGATTATTTAGAAACTGCTGATACTGAAAACACTATCAAAGATATCCGATCCGATGAATAAACAGCTTATAGTCGGTTTTGCAGCCGAAGGGCCGACAGATAACCGATTCCTGGAGAGTATTATCCAGCGTTCCTTTGAAGAGGCAGCGTTTGACTGTACCGGGCAGGTAGAGATTTTGCCTGTTCAGTGCCTCAAAAAGAGGCAAGGCGACTTTGCCGAGGTTGTAAAAGCTTATGCCAGGGATGCTGATAAACGGGGAATCATGGTTCTCTGTGTTCATGTTGATGCAGATGATGCAACAGATATCACTGCGTTTGAGCATAAAATTAATCCGGCTTTTTCAGCAGTAAAAAAATTACAGGATGATGGCCTTTGTAAGAATCTGGTTGCAATTGTACCCATACAAATGACCGAAGCGTGGATGCTATCTGACAAGGAACTGCTGAAATCAGAAATTGGCACAAATAAAAATGACGAAGAACTTGGGATTGATAAATCTCCTGAATCATACAATGATCCTAAACAGGTCATTATTGCTGCCATTGCGATCTGTAGGCAGGATATGCCCAAACGTCGCCGTAAAGGTTTGAAAATCGGAGAATTATATTCACCTGTCGGACAAAAAACTGCTTTGAATGCATTGGAGAAATTAGAATCTTACCAAAAGTTTAAGAAAGCCATAAGAAGTGCATTAAGAAAATTAAACTATTTGCGTGAAGAATTGGCGGCAAAGACAAAGAAGGGAAGGCGGACAAAAAAGAAGACCTGAAAAACAAAATGATAACCCATATACCTCATATAAAAATAATCGGATTTAAGTCATTTTATTTCATAACTTTGAAATGCAGTAAAAAAATTACAGGATCAGTTGCAACGGGGTGCAATTAAAAGTGTTAGGTGAGCATCCTCGTTCCCAAACTCCGTTTGGGAACGCAATTGCAGGCAAAACTCCGTTTTGCATGGCAAACAGAGTTTGCCGGGCAGGTGTGTTCCCAAACGGAGTCTGGGAACAAGGACACATACTGAACCTGACACTTTTAATTACACCCGTTGCAACGGATAACTGACCACGGACAACAGACAACTGACCGCTGACTAAAAGAATTTCACCAAAGATTCGGACAGTTTTTCAAACTCCTGCTCCATTTTACCGATAAACGAACGGGCACTGTCCAAATCTCCCTTCCTTCCTGCGATTTCCATTTTATAAGCGATATCATGGAGTCTGTGTGCTGCAATATTGGCAGACATGCCTTTGATGCTGTGTCCATTCATTGTTGTTTCATGGGCGTCATTTTCATTCAGAGCAGTTTTCAATTTTTCAATATGATTCGGAAGTTCCTGCAAAGCAATCCGCAGTACGCTTTTGCAGAGTGCTTTATCCCCGCCTGCAATATTCAGGAACTCTGCCTTGTCAAAAACTTTTCGCTCGTACTTCCCGGGGTCAGCTACTTCCCGAAGTAAGCCTGCTTCCTCTTTTTCAAAAACCCATTTACGAATGACATCAAAGAGTTTCCGAGGATGAATCGGTTTGGTTATGTAATCATTCATCCCGGCTTCAAAGCAGCGTTCCCGATCTTCATTTGTTGCATGGGCAGTCATTGCGACAACAGGAATATTGTTATCAAAAACATCTGAATGGGGATCGCGGATGGTTTTTGTTGCCTCCAGCCCGTCCATCTCAGGCATCTGGATATCCATAAAAACGATATCATACATATCTCTCTGGAGGGCATTGACGGCCACTGCTCCGTTCACGGCGACATCTGCTGTGAATCCGAGTTTTTTCAGAATCGCCAGCGCCACGATACGGTTCACTTCATTATCTTCCACAAGCAGAATGCGGACCCGCTGTTTTAATATATCAGGAATAAGGCCGCTTTTTATTTCCGCGAAACCCGTTGTTTTATGTTCAGAAAAATCCTCTCTCCGATCATCAGTCCATTTTTCCAGCCGCACGGTGAACCAGAAAGTGCTCCCCACTCCTTCTTTACTTTCAGCACCGATCTGCCCGCCCATTAATTCTGCCAGTTGCCTGGATATGGCCAGTCCCAGACCTGTTCCGCCGTATTCCCGGGTCATTGAATCATCCACCTGGGAGAAGGATTTGAAAAGGCGATCCATGCGATCTTCCGGAATACCGATGCCTGTATCGGTTACTGAAAAACGTATCACCACATGGGAACCGCTGTCTTCTTCCATAGAAACCCGGATCATCACGGTCCCTTCTTCAGTAAATTTGATTGCATTGTTTACAAGATTGATCAGTATCTGATCCAGGCGTTCGGGGTCCCCGATAACCCTTAACGGTACATCATCGTGAATGATATAGCCAAACTCAATCCCTTTTTCTATTGCATTGAGTTCCAGCATCTCCCTGACATTCCTGGTTATATTTTCGATGTTAAAACCAAGAACCGCCAGTCTGAGTTCCCCGGCTTCGATTTTGGAAAAATCAAGGATGTCATTGATGAGAGAGAGGAGGACTTCTGAAGATGAACGAATTATTTTTGCCTGATATTTTTGTTCAGGGTTCATTTCTGTACCCAGCAGCAGTCCTGACATACCTGTGATAGCGTTCAGGGGGGTACGGATTTCGTGGCTCATGTGGGCCAGGAATTCGCTTTTGGCGCGGCTGGCATTTTCAGCAGCCTCCTTTGCTTTTTTCAGTTCTGCTTCAGCGCGTTCCAGGCGGTGATATGCCAGACTCAGTTCCCTGCCCTGCTGGATAAAAAATTGTTTTTCCCCGTAGGAATAACGTACCAGCTCAATCAGCAATACCTTCCTTTTATCAAATGAAACCGCTATTGCCTCCAGCGCACATTCTTTCCCTGACGAATCAGTTTCAATCCACTGCCCTGATCTCAGGCGTCCCCTGGTTTCCGATGCCCAGAATTCTTCTGCATCAATCAGGAAATTTTCAACAAACGCAAATCTTTCATCCGGTCTGAATGTTTCACCTTTAGAAGCAGATTCCGGGAAAAAACGCCTCAGCCAGTCCGGAAAGCTTCCTATCAGTCGGAATGACCCGTCTTCCGTACGTTCCATCGCAATCATATCCAGGATATCAAAAATTTCGTGCAATGCTGACTCCATCATTCACCTCAAAAAAGTGAAATGTGATTCGTAATGCGTAATGCGTAATGCGTAATGCATAATTCGTAATTCGTAATTCGTAATTCGTAATTCGTAATTCGTAATTCGTAATTCGTAATTCGTAATTCGTAATTCGTAATTCGTAATTCGTAATTCGTAATTCGTAATTCGTAATTCGTAATTCGTGTACG
>JAUCGG010000010.1:0-29611 GCA_030378015.1 Desulfococcaceae bacterium HSG8 | reverse complement strand
GTAATTCGTAATTCGTAATTCGTAATTCGTAATTCGTAATTCGTAATTCGTAATTCGTAATTCGTAATTCGTAATTCGTAATTCGTAATTCGTAATTCGTAATTCGTAATTCGTAATTCGTAATTCGTAATTCGTGAACCATTCGAGCTCGGTTCGGATTGACAAATCCGAACCTCCGCAATATGCGGGGGATTTGTCAATCCCCCGCGAGCCTGTGACTGGCAAATCACGCATTACGCATCACGCATCACGCATCACGTTTCACGTTTCACGTTTCACGCATCACGTTTCACGCACAGGAAAACACTCCCAATCGTGTTTCATCGGTTTTTGAAAAACGGCTCTGTAAGGCATCAATTTTTCGGAAGGTATTTTCGTCTATCAGGACTTCGTCGGGACGCGCCAGCTTCTCAAGACGGAATGCCAGATTAACGCTGGGGCCGATGACGCTCAGTGTCTTCCTGCGATCCCAGCTTCCGATGATACCCAGTGCCGAATGTCCGGATGCGATACCTATTCCGACTTCAAATATCCGCTGCCCATCTTTTTGCCTGAGACGATTCAGAGAGCGCAGACTTTCAATAATCCGGAAAGCAGCTTTTACAGATTGCCTGGAAGGGGACAACAACCCCGGGAGCATCCCGAAAACAGCCATAGCCGAATCCCCTACAATTTTATCCACCACGCCCCCTTCATCAAGAACCGGCATAATTATGGCAGCCATATAAGTATCCAGTAACTGGAAAATTTCAGCCGGATTTATATGCTCCGTATAAGACGTGAACCCACGAATATCTGCAAAAAGAACAGAAATATATTTACTCTCACCGGTTTCCTGGAGTGTAAGGCGGAACAGTTTTTCAGCATCTTTCTGTCCGAGGTACTGATTCAGGGCTTTCAAATGCTTATCCCTGAAAAGGCTCAGTTCGTTTACCTCCTGCTGCAAGGTGGTCAGGGACGCTTCTTTCTGTGTTGCATCCAAGAGGAGCAGCCAGCACCCCTGTTCATCGGGAAAAATATGGATATCCGCTGAAACCCCGGATTCTGTCTGAACGCATGAAAGACACATCCGCTCGTCATCCGTGGGGAAAAAACCCTCCAGGAGAAAAAGATGGTCTTCGATGAAATCTCCCTTTTTCAGCCCGGTAATACCATAGACTTCCGGTTTTCCTCCCCAGGTTTTCAGACGCCCGTTTTTTTCCAACAGGAAAAAGGCAGGGGAAAAATCTTTAATTAGAAGATCGTAAATATAATCAGAAACCGGCATTGGAATATCTGGCATTTATCCTGTCTCCTAAACGCGAAGCATGATGCGTGAAACGTGATGCGTGAAACGTGATGCGTGAAACGTGAAACGTGATGCGTGAAACGTGATGCGTGATGCGTGAAACGTGATGCGTGATGCGTGATGCGTGATGCGTGATGCGTGAAACGTGATGCGTGAACCATTAGCGCTCGGTTCGGAACCTCCGCATGTGCGGGGGATTTGTCAATCCCCCGCGAGCTTATAACTGACCTCCGTTTCACACTTCACACTTCACACTTCACGCTTCACACTTCACGCTTCACTCATCACACTTCACGCTTCACTCATCATTTTCTCAGTAAGCTGCAAAAAAGCTTCTTCCACCCCTGTCCCTGTTTTTGCGCTTGTTTTCAGGAGAATAAGCCCTTCTTCTGACAGTTTTTCAATGGCTTCATCATCAATTTCCCATTCATCCTCAAGGTCAGATTTGTTAAAAACCAGGATAAACGGGATGCTTCCGATGCTGTCTTCAACTCTCTTCCTAAGGTCAAAAGCTGTATTCAGTGTGGCTCTGCGCGTTCCGTCAACCACCAGGAAATAGCCGGAAGCACCTCTTATATAAGACATCTGCACTTCCTGAAAATTGTCTTCTCCGTAGATATCCCAGAGGAGAAGATTCACTTCCTGGCCCTTTACTGAGACAGTTTTTTTGTCTATCTTTACACCCACGGTGGTCATGTATTTTTCAGAAAAAATAGTGTGGACAAACTGTCGCACAAGACTGGTTTTTCCTACTGAAAATGCACCGAGCATGCATATTTTTTTCTTTATCATGAATGGTTACCTTTTTTATCAGTTATCAGTCGGCGGTTATCAGTCAGTAGGCAGCAGGGCAGTAGGCAGCAGGCAGCAGGCAGCAGGCAGCAGGGCAGTAGGCAGCAGGCAGCAGTCAGCAGTCAGGTTGTCCGGCAACTGGCAACTTACAACTCTGTCTTATTTCCTTCAGGCCGGGCGTCTTCAGGTGATGATTCGGCATCCTGCCCGATTTCTTGGTCAGTTGTCCGTTGTTTATTGCAACTGACCACCGGGCACTGGCAACTGACCGCTGACCACTGGCAACTGACCACTGGCAAGAATAACATTGAAACTCACGCAGCGGTTATATTCCCCGTCCGCATCCGAAAGTTCTTCTTTCAGAGGCTCTTTTGCTCCTACACCGGTTGCGATGAATATTTCCGGTCTGATTCCGTCTGATACCAGGGTCGAAAATAGTTCCTCAGCACGTTTCTGACTTATCTCCAGATTTCTCTCATCCGATCCCTTGCTGTCCGTGTGCCCGACAATTCTGATCAGGACAGATTTATCGAATATCTGCGTCAGACGATGAATTTCTTTAATGTTTTCAGAGAGCCTGTGTACAATATCCTTTTGGTCTGCCCTGACTGTTGTAGAGACTGTATCGAAAAGGAACAGGGTGCTTTCAATCTCTTTTTTCAGGGTCCCGATCTGTTCCCAGTCAAGATCGGTTATATCTTCATTTCTGAAGCCTAAGATACCGGGAATAGTCTCTATCAGCTTTTCAGATTCAATGATCCATTTATGAGGAGCAGCTCCGCTCGCGTAGAGAACTCCTTCCCTGATTTCAAGGTTAACGGCATCGGGGGGCCTGAGAATGCTCCTGATCCGCCTGACAATGAAATCCGGATGGGATGAGTGATAAAGCTCCCAGTTGAATTTCACTTTATCTTTTTCAATCAGGAAAGTTTTCATAATTTCAGCAGGTTCTGATGAAAGGGGATCACGAAGTCCGAAGATGTGATATTTGCCGGAACGCTTGTCAGTTTCAGTGATGACAATCCCCGGTTCTTCATGCAGGGCTTCCAGATAATGTGTCCATCGCATATGGTTCCGAATGGAAAAAAAAGACCATACCCCGATACAGCAGAGTAAAAGTCCCGCAAATGTCCACAATACAAACGGATGCCGCTCCTTTTCTTTAAACTGTGTTCTGAGACAGTCCGAGAGCCTTCCCTCTGCGGCCTCAAAAGGGGCAGTATCCCCGTCAAAGTTCCTGAGATTATCAAGCTGCTCGAAATGTATGGAGTCCAGTGTTTCCCGTAACTGGGAGCGCATTTCTGCCGGAGCGTTTCCCCGGACAACAGCGGCCATTACGGCCTTGGAACTCTGTTCGATCCAGACACTGCGATCCCCGAACTGTAAATTCTCCAGTTCCTCATCCCGGCCTGCACTGAACGAATCCCGGACAAAATCCTGGATAGCAGTCAGCATAGCGGAAACCATGTCCGGATCCTGGGCAACCACCTCTTTGGCCACCGCGTTTCGGAGCACCAGCCCTGTCTCTTTATGAATCAGGAAAACCTGTTCCACCTGATATACAAGCGAGTGAAGCAGCGCGACTTCGCCAAAGGGTTTTTTGGTCTTAAAAGCTTCGAACCGCCATTTTAAACCCCGCATGGAAAGTCCGTGTTCAAGGGTCGCGCTGAATGTCTGGATCATTTCCCTGATCAGGGTGGTGATGGCCCTTTTAATGGCAGGCAGCATCACCGGGACAAGGATATCCACAAGGTTCCTGGGATTTTTCTGAACAGAGAGCCTGATCGCTTCTTCAACAACAGGTTCCAAGGCATTGACAATCTGCTGATCCCGGGATGACCGGATCATAACGGCTTCAGGCAGAATGTTGCTGACTTCCTCCGGGCTGATCCCCTGATCTCTCATCAGTTCCCGCATTTCTTCAAACCGGGACTGTAAGGGTCCCACTAACAGATCGCGGAGTTCTTCCATCGGATCATCGGCCCGGGGCAGTTTTTCGGATGTTTTGTGGCTGAATAAGTTTTTCATTTAAGTCAGTTGTCCGTTGTCCGTTGTCAGCTATCAGTTGTCAGCTATCAGTTGTCAGCTATCAGTTGTCAGTTGTCCGTTGTCCGTTGTCAGTTGTCCGTTGTCCGTTGTCAGTTGTCCGTTGTCAGTTGTCAGTTGTCCGTTGTCAGTTGTCAGTTGTCAGTTGTCCGTTGTCAGTTGTCAGTTGTCAGTTGTCCGTTGTCCGTTGTCCGTTGTCAGTTGTCCGTTGTCCGTTGTCAGTTGTCAGTTGTCAGTTGTCCGTTGTCAGTTGTCAGCAGCTATCTGCAACGGACAACTGACAACTTTATCTGTCATTATTTATACGTATTGCCATTTCCGTAAAAAAGTCTGAAAGCGCGGAACGGTCAACTTTGTTGGTCCGAAGTTCCTGGGCCACTCTCTCAATTGCAGATGCGGTTTCTTCATATTTCTGGCGGATCTCATCACGCAGATTCCGGGACTGCTCAGAAGTTTCCCGTTGCAGTTCTCTCGAACTTCTGTCGAATTCCTCGGAAAGTTTGCCAATCCGCTTTTCCAGGGAACGGGTTGCATCTTTAAGATGTCGGGTTGTATCCCTGAGAGATTCGGCCCGGGCATTCTCTTCAGAAGTTATCCTGTCATCCAGTGCCCGTTTTATATCTTTAAGCTGCCTTTCAATACTTCTGAAGGATTCGTTTCGGGCATTCTCTTCGGAGACTATACGATCTTTTAATGATTCTAACTCCTTGTTGACAATCTTCTCCAGTGAGTCAAAGCTTTCCCTTGCCTCACTCTTTGAATCCGTCATCTCCTTGAACATTCGTTCTTCAAGGCGGCCGAACCGTTTTTCATAGCCCTGCATCTCATTCCCGAAGATAAGATCTCTGATCTTTCCTATACTTTCGGAATGACTGGCATCTGCGCCGGTGTTTTCTGTTCCATCTTCGCTATCTGCCCTGTCGGATTTTGCTTTTCCAAGCTGTATCAGTTTGCTGCTCTTTTCTTCAGGCTTGTTCATGAGTTCCCCTCCTTGCTTCACAATTGTCCCCCCTTCTTTTATAGTGACCCTGCCTGCATTGTCAGCAATGAGCGCTGATGCGCTTTTATGCGAACGGATTTCGGTTTGTTTTTCGATTTCAGTCAATCTTTTTCTCCCAGGGTCCCGGAAAGTTCAGTATGATTGAGGAACTGCAAGCTTTCCGAACCGTTTTAAACTATAAGTTTATGTCATGCCATGAAAAGACAGGCTATACTTCTTATTATATTTATGTGTTTCTTTTTGCAAGAGTTTTTTTATCTGTGGTCAGTTATAAGTTGCCCGTTATCAGTTGTCTGTCGCAACGGACCATTGACTACTGACCCCGATGAAAAATTCTGTTGCTTTTTCCTGATCAGGGCTGATATAATTACTTGTTAGTTCGGAAAATTCAGGCCGGATGTAAATACACTTGAATAATTAAGGAGGTTAAAAGATGTTAATAAAAAAAATTACCGTGATCCTGTTTCTACTGGCAATGAGTGAATTATCCATAGCAGGGCCCGACCAGACCACTTCATACTTAATGAATGAGTCTGTGTCATTACTTGATTTCGGTCTTTACAGGCTTGAGGAGTATTTTGATACTATCTATCAGAAAGATTTGTATATTACCCGCGTAAACTATGACTGGGATGACAATAAGATCATTATTGTTGTACGAAACACGGACTCGGGCAGTTTCGGAAGCGCCCGGGAAGCAAAAGAATGGTGTCGTTCAATTATCTGTGAAATAAAAGGGAAACTGGGTATAGACTGTTCTACAGGAAAGCCCCTGACACTGAAAAAAAACAGCCCGCTACAAAGATTTTTCAGCCATAAGAGCTATAAATCAAAGAATGAACCGGAAGGCTTGAAAAGCGAGATAGAAATGATGATAAAGGTAACTGTCAGCACTTACTGGGGAAGAAACGGCAGATTTCTTCGCTGTGAGGTTCCGTTACTGGGAAAAAAGATATTGTGTTCCGAATAGATTGAACTAATTGAAAAATCCGGCGATTTCCCATTTGTCTGATATTCCTTCCCTAATATTATCATTGTTCCATCCCGGCGGCCTTGATTTCCGTTTCGGCCATTTGTCCGAACTCGGATTTCCAGGATTAAAGTATAAACAGGATTTATAACACGTTATCCTGTTAATCCTTTAATCCTGCGAATCGTGGTTCAGACAAATGCCTGAAATGAAGATCAAGGCCCATCCCGGCCTATTCTGGCCAGTTATAATTTTTTTTCAGAAGAAAGTGCCTTCTTCAGCCCCTTGATACAGATTTTTCTTGCAGGATGATCAATAACACGCTAAAGATAACATATTTCATTTAATTATTTTAATAAAAACACGCCATGTGCAACTTTTTTAACCAAATAAAACACAGGCAGATAATGCCACAAAGGCACGGAGACACAAAGAAACACAAAGAATCTTCGTGAGACTCCGTGCCTTTGTGACTTCGTGGCATTATAAGTTGCACATCGCGTAAAAACGGTTACTCTTTGTCATGAAAGCATTGTTAGCACTTGAAGACGGGCGAACATTCGAAGGTCATTCTTTTACGGGCCCCGGGGAAACCAGCGGGGAAATAGTATTCAATACCGGTATGTCCGGATATCAGGAGGTTCTTACCGATCCTTCTTACAGGGGGCAGATGGTGACCATGACGTATCCCCTGATCGGCAATTACGGAATTAACCCGGATGATATAGAATCTGATCGGATACAGGTTTCCGGGTTTCTGGTAAGGGAATACCAGGATTTTCCAAGCAATTTCAGATCCGTTTCCACGCTTGCAGATTACCTCTCAAAGCACGGTATCATGGGAATAGAGGGGCTGGATACCCGTGCCCTGACAAGGCATATCCGGAATGCAGGAGCCATGAGGGCATTTATTTCCACACAAGACCTTGATCCGGAATCCCTTGTCGGAAAAGCCGGTGGTATTCCGAGCATGGCCGGACAGGACCTTGTCAGAAATGTGACAACAGCCGTCCCGTACTACTGGACAGATGGAAAGCCGCACCCCTGCGATCCGTTAAATGATACGATCCGGAAGCACAGGGGAAAATATGCTGTTATTGCTTTTGACTTCGGCATCAAATATAATATATTAAGATGTCTGGAGGCAGCGGGGTGTGAAGTGACTGTCGTACCGGCTTCGACAACAGCGGATATGGTGAAATCAATGAAGCCTGACGGGATTTTCTTTTCCAACGGACCGGGTGATCCCGAACCTGTCACCAGTGCCATTGAAACGATCCGGGAACTCCTGGGATATTGCCCGATGCTCGGAATATGTCTCGGACACCAGTTGCTGGGGCTGGCGCTGGGAGGAAAAACCTTTAAACTGAAATTCGGGCACCGGGGCGCGAATCAGCCGGTAAAAAACCTTTTAACCGGCAGGATCGAAATCACGTCCCAGAATCACGGCTTTGCAGTTGATCCCGGCAGTCTCAGTGAAAAAGATATCGAACTTACGCATATCAACCTGAATGACAATACACTGGAAGGGTTCAGACATCGGAAATATCCTGTTATTGCTGTACAATATCATCCGGAAGCATCGCCAGGCCCCCATGATGCCCAGTATATGTTTGATGAATTTACAGCAATGATGTAAATTTTGTCAGTTGTCCGTTGTAAGTGGTCAGTTGCGACGGACAACGGACAACTGACCACTGACCGAATACGGTGAATTATGGAAGCGGAAGCATTGCAGTATATACCGGAGCCGGATGTCTTCCCGCCGTCGGAAGACGGACTGCCCGTATCAGAGGAAGAATACTGGGAAGAATATTATGAGATGTCGGACCGGAACTATGAGTGGAACAACGGTATCCTGGAGGAAAAACCCGTGGCAGACCATCTGAGCTTCCTGATGTACAAATGGTTCCTTTCCCTGCTGGAAGAATATTTCAGAAACAATCCCATAGGCGAAATAGTGGGGCTGGAAATCGGATTCAGGCTGCCACTCTCCGGAAACACGAGCATCCGCAAGCCTGATATGGCCGTTGTTCTGAATTCGAATCCCGTTCCCATTGATCCTTACGACCGCAGTTACGGCGGCATATTCGATATGTGTTTCGAATTTCTGTCCGATTCGACGAAAAAAGCCGTGCAGCGGGATACGGTGATAAAAAAATCCGAATACTGCCGCAGCAATGTGGAAGAATATTTTATTTTGGACCGCAAGGGGAAAGAGACCGCTTTTTACCGTCTTGTCGGAAGATTTTACACTGAAATCCGGCCCCTGCCCGGGGGAGTGATTCGGTCCGGAGTACTTCCCGGGTTTCAGTTCCGCCTGAACGATCTGTACCGGCGTCCTGATTTTACAGAACTGACAGATGATCCGGTTTATAAATCTTATGTCCTGAAAAAATATCAGGCCCAACGGCTGGCGGCTGAAGAAGCAGAGCAACGGGCTGAAAAAGCGGATAAGCTCGCTGAAGAAGAACGGATGCGCGCTGAAAAAGCGGATAAGCTCGCTGAAAAAGAACGGATGCGCGCTGAAAAAGCGGATAAGCTCGCTGAAGAAGAACGGATGCGCGCTGAAAAAGCGGATAAGCTCGCTGAAGAAGAACGGATGCGCGCTGAAAAAGCGGATAAGCTCGCTGAAGAAGAACGGATGCGCGCTGAAAAAGAACGGGTGCGCGCTGAAAAAGAACGGGTGCGCGCTGAAAAAGAGCGGGTGCGCGCTGAAAAACTGGCTGCCAGACTCAGAGAACTGGGAATAGACGACGTGTAAGGGTGTCCGTTGCTATTGACCGACAACTGACAACTGATCAAATACGGTGACTTATGGAAGCGGAAGCATTGCAGTACATACCTGAGCCGGATGTCTTCCCGCCGTCGGAAGACGGACTGCCCGTATCAGAGGAAGAATACTGGGAAGAATATTATGAGATGTCGGACCGGAACTATGAGTGGAACAACGGTATTCTGGAAGAAAAACCCGTGGCAGATTATCTGAGCTTCCTGATGTACAAATGGTTCCTTTCCCTGCTGAACAAGTATTTCAGGAACAATCCCATCGGCGAAATCGTGGGATTGGGAATCGGATTCAGGCTTTTCCTTTCCGGAAACACGAGCATCCGTAAACCTGATCTGGCCGTTGTTCTGAATTCCAACCCCGTTCCTATCAAACCTTATGACATCAGCTACGGCAGCATATTCGATATGTGTTTCGAGTTTATGTCCGACCGGACGCGAAAAGCTACAGAGCGGGATACGGTTACGAAAAAATCCGAATACTGCCGCGGTGGTGTTAATGAATATTTTATTTTTGACAGCAAGAGAAAAGAGACCGCGTTTTACCGTCTTGTCGGAAAATTTTACACTGAAATCCGGCCCCTGCCCGGGGGAGTGATTCGGTCCGGAGTACTTCCCGGGTTTCAGTTCCGCCTGAACGATCTGTACCGGCGTCCTGATTTTACAGAACTGACAGATGATCCGGTTTATAAATCTTATGTCCTGAAAGAATATCAGGCCCAACGGCTGGCGGCTGAAGAAGCAAAGCAACGGGCTGAAAAAGCGGAGCGGCGAGCCGAAAAAGAACGGATGCGGGCTGAAAAACTGGCTGCCAGACTCAGAGAACTGGGAATAGACGATGTGTAAGGGTCGGTTGTCAGTGGTCAGTTGCAACGGGCAACTACAACGGCAACGGGCAACCAACAACTGACAACCGACAACTGACAAATAACAATGCCAAAACGTACTGACATAAATAAAATACTTATCATCGGAGCCGGGCCGATCATCATCAGCCAGGCATGTGAATTTGACTACTCCGGGACCCAGGCATGCAAGGCCCTGAAAGAAGAGGGTTACGAAGTGGTTCTTGTGAACAGTAACCCCGCGACCATCATGACTGACCCTGAGACCGCGCATCGTACATACATCGAGCCGGTCACGCCCGAAATCGTTGCCATGATCGTGGAAAGAGAAAGACCCGATGCCCTGCTCCCGACCCTGGGGGGCCAGACGGGCCTCAACACGGCAGTGGAAACCGCAAAAACAGGTGTGCTTGACAAATTCGGCGTGGAAATGATCGGGGCATCCGTGGAATCCATAAAAAAGGCCGAAGACAGGGAACTGTTCTGCCGTGCAATGGAAAACATCGGGCTGAGGATACCCGAAAGCGGGATTGTCCGGACAATGGATCAGGCCCGGGCTGTTGCATCGGACATCGGATTCCCGATCATTGTCCGCCCCAGCTTTACCCTGGGGGGAACCGGCGGAGGCGTGGCCTATAATCCCGAAGAACTTGAAATCCTTGCGAAATCGGGCATGGATGCCAGCCTTATCGGGCAGGTTATGCTGGAAGAATCCATCCTGGGCTGGAAGGAATATGAGTTGGAAGTGGTGCGGGATAAAAACGACAATGTCTGCATTATCTGCTCCATTGAAAACATTGACCCCATGGGAATCCACACCGGGGACAGCATCACAGTCGCGCCGGCCCAGACCCTCAGCGACAGGGAATACCAGCATATGCGGAATGCCTCGATTGCCATCATGCGGGAAATCGGAGTGGATACCGGGGGATCCAATGTCCAGTTCGCGGTCAATCCTGAAACCGGTGAAATGGTGGTGATTGAGATGAATCCCAGGGTGTCCCGGAGTTCAGCGCTGGCATCCAAAGCCACCGGCTATCCCATTGCCAAGATCGCGGCCAAACTCGCTGTGGGTTATACTTTGGATGAGATTCCCAATGACATCACTGGGCAGACCATGGCATCATTCGAGCCGGCCCTGGACTACTGCGTGGTCAAAATCCCCAGGTGGACATTTGAAAAATTCCCGGAAACAGAAAATTACCTGACCACTGCCATGAAATCCGTGGGCGAAACCATGTCAATCGGCAGGACATTCAAAGAGGCATTGCAGAAAGGGCTGCGGTCTTTGGAGATCGGCAGGTACGGATTCGGAGCGGACGGAAAGAACATCCCGGAAGAAATTCCCCCGCCCATGTCCGAGTTGGAAAAAAAGCTGGCAATTCCCAATTCACAGAGAATATTTTACCTGCGCCACGCGCTCCTGGCAGAAATGCCTGTTGAAAGGATTTACGAACTGACCCGCATTGACCCCTGGTTCCTGCACCAGTTCCGGCAGATCACAGAATACGAACAGAATATAGCGGGCACAGATATCGGCAGGCTGGGCTTTTCTGAAAAGCAGGACTTTTTCCAGGGGGCAAAATCCCTGGGATTTTCAGATATCCAACTGGCTCATCTTACCGGCTCCCATGAGGATGAAATAAAAAAGCAGCGTGAGGAAACGGGTGTCCGCCCCGTGTATAAGCTGGTGGATACATGCGCGGCAGAATTCAAAGCTGCCACACCTTATTATTATTCCACATACGAGACAGAAAGCGAGGCCAGGGTATCGGATCGGAAAAAAGTGATGATACTGGGAGGGGGACCCAACAGGATCGGCCAGGGTATCGAATTTGATTACTGCTGTGTGCATGCGTCTTTCGCGCTTCGGGAAGAGGGCGTGGAGAGCATCATGGTCAACAGCAACCCGGAGACGGTTAGCACGGATTATGACACATCCGACAAGCTCTATTTCGAGCCTCTGACCAAAGAAGACGTGCTTCACATCGTGGAGACAGAAAGGCCCATGGGGGTTATTGTCCAGTTCGGGGGACAGACCCCGCTGAACCTTTCCGTCCCCCTGCATGAGGCCGGTGTTCCCATACTGGGGACCCAGCCGGAAAGCATTGACCGGGCCGAAGACCGGAAGCTTTTCCAGTCCATGCTGCAGAAGCTGGGGCTTGTCCAGCCGGCAAACGGAACCGCCGTGAATACAGATGAAGCCCTGGAAGTTGCAGAAAAAATCGGCTATCCTGTGATTGTCCGGCCTTCCTATGTCCTGGGGGGGAGAGCCATGAGGACTGTCTATAACCGGAAGGAGCTGGAAAACTTCACCAGGCTTGCCATCCTTGCCTCCCCGGGGCATCCTGTGCTGATAGACAAATTTATCGAAGATTCCTTTGAAATTGATGTGGACGCGATTTCGGATGGGAAAACCACGATTATCGGGGGCATCATGGAGCACATCGAAGAAGCCGGGATTCACTCCGGGGATTCTGCGTGTGTGCTTCCCCCTGTCAGCTTTGACAGGGGGATGATTGATGAGATCACGGCCGCGACAAAGGCCATGACCGCGGAGCTGAATGTGATCGGGCTGATAAATGTTCAATATACCATAAAGGATAACCGGTTATATGTCCTGGAAGTGAACCCCAGGGCATCCAGAACCATCCCGTTTGTGAGCAAGGCCACGGGCATTCCCCTTGCTAAAATGGCAACAAAGGTGATGCTGGGCCGGACATTGGAAGACCTGGGGCTGACCAGTGAGGTTGTCCCTGTGCATGTTTCCGTAAAAGAGGCTGTGCTGCCCTTTGACAGGTTCCCTGATGTGGATACGCTGCTGGGTCCGGAGATGAAATCCACAGGGGAGGTGATGGGGATTGGCTCGGACTTCGGATCTGCATATGCAAAGGCACAACTGGGGGCCGGGCAGAACCTGCCCGGGTCCGGGACCGTGTTTATCAGCGTTCTTGACTCTGACAAGGAAGCCGTTCTTCCCGTGGCTGCGGAATTCCGTGAACTGGGCATAGATATAATGGCAACCCGTGGCACGTCTTTGTTCCTGGAAGAAAACGGAATTCCGAATCATACTGTGAACAAGGTTTCCCAGGGCAGGCCCCATGTGACTGATGCAATTAAGAACGGGAAAATCCAACTGATTATCAACACCGCGCTGAGTAATGAGACACGGCATGACGGATATGTCATCCGGCGGGCCGCGCTGAAATATAATATTCCTTATGCCACGACAATCGCTGGCGGCATGGCAATCTGCAAGGGAATCGCAGCACTCAAGAGGAAAGAGCTTTCGGTGAAAACTATTCAGGAATTTGTTGGTGGTCAGTTGTCAGTTGACAGTCGGCAGTCGGCAGTTGGCAGTGGGCAGTCGGCAGTGGACAGTGGACAGTCGGCAGTTGACAGTCGGCAGTCGGCAGTTGCAACGGGCAACGGACAAAAACCTCGCGAAGCATGCGGTGTGTTCGGTATCTACGGGCATCCCGAGGCTGCGAAACTTAGCTACTTCGGGTTGTATGCGCTTCAGCACAGGGGGCAGGAGAGCGCGGGCATCGCTGTTGTTCAGGATAAAAAAATCATTACCCACAAGGGCATGGGGCTTGTGCCTGAGGTGTTTGAAATATCACATATGGAGGCATTGAAGGGGGAGAGTGCCATCGGGCATGTACGCTATTCCACCACAGGCAGTTCGATCCTTTCCAATGCCCAGCCTTTCGGGGTTCATCACAAGAAAAAATCGTATGCGGTTGCCCATAACGGCAATATTGTCAACGCACACAGTCTGAAAAGGGGACTTGAAGAATCCGGCTCTATTTTCCAGACTACTATGGACAGTGAGGTTTTCCTGCATCTTCTTGTAAAAAATCTGAAACACGGCTTTGAAGACTCGCTTGTCAGGTCTGTATCCAAGCTGAAAGGCGCGTTTTCCTTTGTGGTGCTGACCAGCCGGGGGGAGGTGATCGGGATCAAGGATCCCAACGGTTTCAGACCTCTCTGCCTGGGAAAGATTGACGGGAAACAGTTTGTGCTGGCATCTGAGACCTGTGCTCTTGATCTTGTAAATGCCGAATTCGTGCGCTCTCTTGATCCCGGGGAGATTGTGATCATCGGCGAGGACGGTGTCAGGAGCTTGGGGTCATGCAATAATAATGTGAACCCTTCCTTCTGCATATTCGAATTCATATATTTTGCAAGGCCGGACAGCACAATCTTCGGACAGAATGTTTATATGATAAGAAAGGCACATGGCAGGCGTCTCGCAGAAGAGGCTCCGGTTGATGCTGACCTGGTCATGCCTTTTCCGGATTCGGGTGTGTATGCGGCCCTGGGTTTTTCAGAAGCTTCGGGCATTCCCTTTGAAATGGGCATGATCCGTAACCATTATGTGGGCCGGACTTTTATACAGCCCACACAGAGTATGCGTGATTTCGGGGTCCGGGTAAAGCTGAACCCGATAAAAGAGCTTCTCAGGGGAAAAGATATTATTATTATTGAAGACTCTATTATCCGGGGAACCACTGCCAAGACAAGGGTCAAGGCTTTGCGGGAGCTGGGGGTGAAGCGGGTGCATCTGCGGGTCAGCGGCCCCCCGCATCGTTTTCCATGTCATTATGGCATAGATTTTTCCACAAAAGGGGAACTTATCGCGGCAAGCAAGTCCGTGGAAGAACTCAGGGACTATCTCGGACTGGACAGCCTCTATTACCTCAGCCTTGAGGGACTTTTGGAATCAACCGGGATTGAAAATCCGGAAAATAATTTCTGCAAAGCATGTTTTGACGGATGTTATCCTGTAAAATTTGATGAAGAGGTGTCCAAGGACTGTCTTGAAAGAAATTAGGTGATTTCCGGAAAATAAAATACCCACCTGTTGCTCGCGGGGGATTGACAAATCCCTTGCCGCTGGGTTCGGATTGGGTGCAATTAAAAAAGTCCTCGTTCCCAAACTCCGTTTGGGAACGCTATTGCCCGCAAAACTCCGTTTTGCATGTCTGCAAACAGAGTTTGCCTGGCAAGTGTGTTCCTAGACGGAGTTTGGGAACAAGACCGGGCACCCGTTCGGATTTGTCAATCCGAACCTGTTTACCCGAATCGGGTATATTATTTCTTTAGGCGATTTCCGGAAATGAATTTACCCGCAGATGCGGAACGATTCGTAAATTCCTCCCCCTTTTTTTAAAGGGGGATTTACGGCGTAACTGAAAAATCCCCGGCCCTTTAAGAAAGGGGAGGACGAATTTAACTTTTTTTAAATAGGAGATAAAACAGACAGATAATGCCACAGATAATGCCACAAAGACACGGAGACACAAAGAAACACAAAGACTCTTCGTGAGACTTCGTGCCTTTGTGCCTTCGTGGCATTATGGTATTTCCCCGGTATCTTACTCTTGCTCTTACTCTTGTGCTCTTGCTCCTGTTTGATTAAGAGCAAGATTAAAATTAAGGTCAGACGGGCATCGTGGGTATTGGGAAATCCCTATAAGTTGCACATAGCGTATTTATTGGTATATTTATTTCTGGAAATCACCTTAGTCCGTGGTCAGTTGCAACTGACCACAGACAACTGACAAAACAATGATCGAATCCGAATATTTGAAAGATACTCCCCGGAATGTCCGGAAGCTCACGGCCATTATCCCCCTGAAAAGGCTTGAAACAGAAAACTTCGGGCATTTGCTCAGGTTGAGCAGGATCAGAAAGTATGAGGACGGGGAAGTGATTATCAGGGAAGGGGATACAGATCCCTGGGTGTATTTCCTTTTGTCCGGAAGGGTAAAGGTAAGAAAGGGAAAAACAGATATCGGGACCATTGATAAAACAGGGGTGATCTTCGGTGAAATGAGAATCTTGGACGGTATGCCCAGATCAGCGTCAGTGTATGCAAAAGGCATGACCACATGTCTGGTTGTTGACACTGTTGCCGCCAGAACCCGGCTGACCCCTGATGAAAGAACAGGCATGCTTTTGCTATTATACCGGATATTCACAGAAAACACTTCTATCCGATTGCTCAGAGTAAATAATGAACTGATTAACATTCAGAAAAAATTGAGAAACGTGAAACGTGATGCGTGAAACGTGAAACGTGAAACGTGAAACGTGAAACGTGATGCGTGAAACGTGATGCGTGATGCGTGAAACGTGAAACGTGAAACGTGAAACGTGAAACGTGAAACGTGATGCGTGATGCGTGAAACGTGAAACGTGAATTCCTTATAAATCATAATGTTTCACTCATCACGCATCACGTTTCATGTTTCACAAAGATAATTCTTGTCAAGAATGATCAGAATATGCTAAATTCTATATAATAAAAATAGGAATATAATATAAATTTCTCGTCGATGCTCGGAATACTGGTCATTACCGGTGATCAGCTATCGGAGGGGAGGGAATAAGCCATGAGTGAAGAAGAAGCCCCGAAATCGATAAAAATTGATTATTACCTTGATCTGGTCGTCAGACGCCGCTGGCTGATCATTATTCCGTTTTGCCTCTCTATGATCGGCGGAATGTTTGTCTCAGTGACAACACCCAGGATTTACCAGGCAACCACCCTGATCCTGGTGGAGCCTAAGAGCATACCGGACAAATACGTCGAACCGCTTACGGAGGTGACAGTCAAGGAAAGAGTCAGCACTATCACCCAGCAGGTAAAAAGCCGCACCTATCTTGAGCGGGTGATCAGGGATGCCGAGCTTTTTTCGGGACCCCAGTATAAAAACATGCTTTCGGAAGAAAAAGTGGCTGCTGTGCGCAAAAATATGAGCGTGACAGTGACAAGAGGCCGGCGAGGGGCGGATTCGTTTACCATTTCATTCCAGGGAAAAGACCCTAAAAAGATTACAAAAGCAGTGAATATCCTTGCTGGCTATTTTATTGATGAAAGCGTCAAGCTCATGACTGACGAAGTCCTTGCAGCAAGCGACTTTCTGAAGGAAGAGCTGAAGGCCAAGGCTGATGAACTCATCGGCGTTGAAAACTCGCTCAAGGAATACCGTACAAAATATATGGGAGGACTGCCTGAACAACTGGCTTCCAACCTGGGGATGCTCACGGGGCTTCAGAGCCAGCTCAGTTCAAAAGAGGATGGTCTCAGGGAGGAAAATGTCCGGCTGATCCAGCTCGAAGGCCAGATAGCAGATGTCCGGCGGGAACTGGAAGAATATGTACCCGGAACACTTCCTCAAGAAATGCCTGAAAAAAAGGAGCCTGCAAATGTAATAAGATTAAGGCAGTTAAAAGATCAGTACGCTTCGCTTACGTCCAAATACACCCCCAAGCATCCGGATGTGATCAAAATGAAAAAACTGGTCAGTGAGCTTGAAGCAGAAGTGGATAAAGAGACAGCCGAGATAGCTGCAACAACAGCATCCGAAACTAAAAAGCCGAAAAGAAAAAGCGAAGCTGAACTGATTGCTGAGAAATATAAGGCCATGAAAAAGAGTCAGCTTAAAGAAATCACGGACCAATATAAACAGTCCCAGAACACCAAAAAGATGTATAAAGAGGATATTTCAAAACTCTTCGAAAAGATAAAGATATATGAGAAACGGGTGGAAGATACACCGAGAAGAGAGCAGGAGCTTTTATCCCTGAGCAGGGATTATGAAAATATCCAGAAATCATATAATTCTCTTCTTACGAGAAAGCTGGACGCTGATATCGCTGTCAGCATGGAAAGAAAATCCAAAGGCCAGCGGTTCAGGGTCCTGGATTCAGCCAAAGACCCCAGGAGACCTGTTTCGCCTGATATGAAAAAACTGCTGCTCATGTCACTGGGCGCGGGGCTGGGTCTGGGGGGCGGGCTGATATTTCTGCTGGATTTTCTTGATACCTCTTTAAGACGGCCCGAGGATATTGAAACCATGATGGGCATTCCTGTGCTTGCAACCGTTCCGAATGTATATTATCGTCCGGCAGATAAAATCAAGCAAAAGCTTGATCAGGTGCTGAGCGTTTTTTTTATCATGGTGGGCGCCGGATTGTTCTGCTGTTTCGGCATACTGGCAGTGAAAGGGTTGGATTATGCAACTTCGTTATTAGAAAAAGTTATTCATAAATTCTTTTAGCTGAAACGTCAGTGGTCAGTGACATGTGACATGCGGCATGTGATCTGTTGCCAGTTGTCAGGTTGCGACGGACAAACAGGGGGAAAGGCCGTTGGGCAAGATATTTCCATTAAAAAAGATAAATAAAACATCAGAACCATTTCTCGACGCGTCTGATGCAGCAATCAGCCCGCAACATGATGGCAGCGGCTACAGTCCCCAAAAGGTGGACAGCAATCTGGTGGCCTATCTGAAGCCCCAGTCCTTTGAAGCAGAGCAGTTCAGAATGTTGCGGACCAATCTCCTGTTTCCGATATCGGGAAAGTCGCACCGATCCATTATGGTAACCAGCGCGCTTCCCGGGGAGGGAAAATCATTTATAGCTGCGAACCTGGCTATAAGCATTGCCCAGATTATCAGCGAGCATGTTCTCCTGATGGACTGTGACCTCCGAACGCCCTCGGTCCACCGACTATTCGGTTTCGGAGACGATGTTCCCGGTCTCAGCGAGTATCTTTCCCACGGAAGTCATTTTGAGGCAGTCAACCGTAAAAAATTCGGTAATATTCCGGAACTGGATGAATATCTTTCTGACGGGGTGTTTCTTTCCTCCCTGTTTCTTGGTACAAAAGTGAAAAAACTGACTATCCTGCCCGGGGGGAAACCGCCGCATAATCCTTCCGAGCTTCTGTCATCCAAACAGATGAACGAATTGTTGAAAAAGGAAAAAGCCAGGTATAATAACCGTTACATTGTGATAGATTCCCCCCCGCCCAGACTCAAGACCGAAACCAGTGTCCTTTCAAGGCAGGTTGACGGAGTCCTCCTGGTTGTAAAATATGGGAGCACTCCCCGGAAAATGGTGACAGAAGTTTTCGATATCCTGGGAAAAGATAAAGTGGTCGGGATTGTACTGAACGGATTTGAGGGGTATGGGAAATATGACAAATTCAGAAGGAAATGGGTTCAGTTAGTATAGATGTGAAACGTGAAACGTAAAACGTGATGCGTGAAAAATAATGAGTGAACGTGGAAAATGAAACATTATCTTTAAATTCATGCATCACGTTTCACGCATCATGTTTCAGTATAGGTGTATCTGTTGGGCAAAATATTTGCGTTAAAAAGACCAAATCAGGTTGAAGAAATACCTCAGCCATATGATTCTGATGATTTCCAGGATGAAACAGAATCATATGATGAAAATAATATTGACGGAAATCTGGTAATGATTCGGAGGCCGCGATCCTTTGAAGCCGAACAGTTCAGAATATTAAGGACAAACCTTTTATTCCCTGCTTCCGGAAAGCCGCCGCGTTCCATCATGGTGACCAGTGCGGTTCCCGGGGAAGGAAAATCCTTTGTATCCGCAAACCTGGCAATAAGTATCGCACAGAATGTTGACAACAAGTATGCTTTGCTGATGGATTGTGACATGCACATGCCCAGTATCCACACCATGTTCGGATTCGGTGATAAGCCAGGTCTGAGCGAGCATCTTTCCAGCGATGTACCGCTTTCTTCACTGCTTCTCAAGTCAGAAGTAAAGCGGCTGACCATCCTGCCCGGCGGGAACCCTCCCCACAATCCTTCCGAGCTTCTGTCTTCGGAAAAGATGTCCGCTCTCCTGAGAGAAGTGCAGTCAAGATATAACGACCGATATACAGTTGTAGATTCCCCGCCTCCCAAACTTACGGCTGAAACCAGTGTAATTGCAAGGCATGTTGACGGGGTTCTTATTGTGGTGAAATACGGAAGCACATCCCGAAAAGAGGTAAATGAACTTATAGAAATTATTGGTAAAGAAAGAATCCTGGGTATCATTACCAACTGGGCTGATACGCATACAACGTATCAGATGTACAAAAAGCACGTTACAAGGAAATAGTCAGTTGTCAGTGGTCCGTTGTCCGTTGCAACTGACCACTGACCACTGATAACTGATAACTGACAACGGACACAACTCACATGCTGACAGTATTAAAGCAATATTATCCGATACGAAACCTTTTTTTTATTTTCGGTGAGGGCCTGATCATATATGCCTCGGTACTGGTTGCCGACCGGATCATATTCAACGCCGGTTTTTTTGTTATTAATTACTGGCTGTGTCTCAAGGCACTGCTGATTACCTTTGTCTGCCAGATATGTCTTTACTA
The DNA here is from genome assembly GCA_030378015.1 of Desulfococcaceae bacterium HSG8. Lineage (GTDB taxonomy): Bacteria > Desulfobacterota > Desulfobacteria > Desulfobacterales > 4be13 > JAUCGG01. The sequence goes on along the minus strand of JAUCGG010000010.1, from coordinate 9,673 downwards.
TAATGACCTGTATGATCTGAATCTTACATACAGATTACCGGAGCTCGGGATACGCCTGCTTCAGTCGCTCGGTGTTGCTACGATTCTCCTTTCAGGCATTTATTTTATTTTTCCCAGTGCAACTATCGGGAGCAGTATCTTTTTTGGCCTGACCATCGTTTTTTCCACCTTGTTTATTGTGTTCTGGCGGTTTTTATGTACCCTGATTTTAAAAAGCGGTATATTCAACCGAAGAATTATAATTCTCGGTTCCGGCGAGCTGGCCCGGAACATCACAGATGAAATATCCTACAGAAAAAATTGCGGATATGTTGTAACCGCCATTGCTGCGGAATCCCCTGCAGATGCCGATACCTTCGGTGAAACTGATTCAGGTGTATTTTACAGGGAACGCCATAACGGATTGTGTGAAATCGCAAAGGATATGGGAGTCAGAAGGATTGTCGTAGCGCTCAAGGAAAGAAAAGGGGGATTTCCGGCAAAGGAACTTTTAAATTGCCGGGTTAACGGAATAGATGTTCTGGAAGGTGACACTTTCTATGAAATGCTTACGGGCAAACTGAGTGTTGAGCACATTAATCCCGAGTGGCTTATATTTTCGGAAGGTTTCCGGAAATCCTTTCTGATCCGGTTTATGAAACGCTCTACGGACATCGTATTGTCTTTTGCAATGCTGCTTGCCCTTTTACCACTGATTATTATCACTGCTGTTATTATCAGGATTGATTCAAGGGGCCCTGTTTTTTTTTCCCAGGAACGGGTAGGGGAACGGCGTAAAATATATAAGATTTACAAATTCCGTTCAATGGTTGCGGATGCTGAAAAACGGAGCGGCCCCGTCTGGGCAAAGCAAAATGATGTCCGTGTGACGCGTATCGGAAAATTTATCCGTAAATGGCGTATTGATGAAATCCCCCAGCTCTGGAATGTCTTAAAAGGGGAGATGAGTTTTGTGGGGCCTCGTCCGGAGCGGGAATTTTTTGTGAAAGGGCTTGAATATATTATACCGTATTACGGAGCACGTTTTACAGCCAAACCAGGGCTGACAGGATGGGCACAGGTCTGTTACGGCTACGGGGCTTCTGTAAAAGACGCGACCGAAAAGCTTAATTACGATCTTTTCTATATGAAAAACATGTCAATTTTCATGGATCTGATCATTGTATTGCGCACCGTAAAGACAGTTATCTCTGGCGAAGGAGCGAGATAGTCAGTACAACAACTTGTAAATTCCTCCCCCCTTTTTTAAAGGGGGGCCGGGGGGATTTTTATCGTAACAGCCTTTTTTTTGTAAGAAAAAATCCCCCCGGCCCCCTTTAAAAAAGGGGGACGAACTTAAAAAGTGATGTTGCCCGTAATCAGTAGTACAGCGCTTCCTTTCTTAAATGACGTGGATTTCTGTAACCAGCTTTTCTCACAACGGAAAATCCCCGGCTCCCTTTACGAAAGGGGACTGATAAAAACCGAGGCAGGAAAATGAATAATCCTGATCATTTTAAGTACAATTACAACATCATAGAAGAACTAAAACAAGTTCCTATGCTGAAGTCCTTTGAGGAAAAGGATATTCAGAATCTTTTAGGACTAAGCGAGATAAGGGAGTATAATCCCGGGGATCTGATTTTTGAAGAGGGCAGTTACGATGGCTGTATGTATTACCTGGTATATGGCAAAGCAAAAATTATCAAAAATGAAAAAGAACTGTCTGTTTTGAAGCGAACCGGTGAGATTTTCGGTGAGATGGGGGTGTTAAGCGGTTCGTCCAGGTCAGCCTCCGTTTATGCTGCGGATAATACAATGTGCCTGGCGATAAATATTAATGATATTGAAGGACTCTCAATAAAAGATCAGTATGAATTCAGGTACAGGTTGTATCGGGGGGTTGCCGAGGTTCTGGCAGATCGTCTGAGAGTGACAACTGACGAGTTGGTCAGAGCCAGGGAAGAACTGGAAAAACAGAATCTGGTGAACCGACTGATAAAAAAGAGCGAAGAACTTGTTAAGGCAATGGGCGAAATAGAAAGATTAAAAAATGTGAAACGCGAAACGTGAAACGTGAAACGTGATGCGTGATGCGTGATGCGTGATGCGTAATTCGTGATGCGTGATGCGTGATGCGTAATTCGTAATTCGTGATGCGTGATGCGTGATGCGTGATGCGTGAAATGTGAAACGTGAGTGCAGCCCAATCGTAAGCTCGCGGCAAGTCTGAGTTCACGCCGAAGCCGGACCAAGCACGGGCCATGTCACGTTTCACGTTTCACGGAAGGTAAAATATGAAAAAAGTATTATTAATTTTTGTTTCTTTTCTGTCTCTGTGTATCATATCCTGTGCGCCTAAAACTTATCTGAAGGAGGATATTTCTGAAATAAAGCCGATTGCCACAGAAGAGGCAGAAGGCAGTAAGCAGGAGGCAGAGGGCAACGGGCAGGTGGCAGAAGACAGCGGGCAGGTGGCAGAAGACAGCAGTAAGCAGGAGGCAGTAGGCAGTAAGCAGGAGACAGTAGGCAGTAAGCAGGAGACAGTAGGCCAGGCATATCCGGAACCCGAAGCGGAAAGCGATGTCAGCGATATTCCGGAAGGTACGGATTCAGAAAGCGAATCTGACCCGGAGCAGGGCGAGCAGGAAGATTATAAGATAGGAAGCGGTGATGTCTTGGAAATCATCACATGGAAAGAACCTGATTTTAGCAGGGAGCTTCTTGTCAGGATTGACGGCAAAATTACGTTTCCCCTGCTGGATGACATTCAGGCAGCAGACCGGACTCCGATGGAAGTTAAAAAAGATATAGAAAAAGGATTAAAGGAATTTATAGAACATCCTTTTGTTACGATTACTGTGAAAAGTTATGCAAGCGAGAGCTATAGATACTACATCCTGGGTGAAGTGTCCAAAACAGGTGCTTATGATCTTGTAGAAGACCTTACGGTTCTGCAGGCATTCGCGCTTGCAGGCGGATTTACGGAATGGGCTTCCAAAAAAGAGATTATTGTCATAAGGCATGAAAATGGCCAGAAAAACATACTGAGGGTCAATTATAAAAATATTGTAAAAGGTAAAGATTTGGATCAGAATATCCTGATAAAGCCCAATGACACAATTATTGTTCCGTAGTCAGTTGTCAGTGGTCAGTTGTCAGTCGGAACTGGCCGTTCGACTGAACTCATGCCGAAGCCACGGACAAATGACCACGGACCACTGACAAATGACCACTGACAAATGATGACATTCAGATTCATTATTTACCTGCTTATCGCTGTATATGCCCCGCTGCTGGCAGTCCCTTCCGAAGCCGGGTATCAGGCGACCTTTACCCCGCGGATTTCAGTAAATACGGATTATACGGATAATATTTTCTCATCAAAGGAGGAAAGACAAGCCGATTATATTACTGTCATATCACCCGGATTCACCGCACAACTGCTGGAAAGAACCAGGGGCATGAAGCTTTCTTATGACCTGGGATACAGTTGCTATGACAAGTTTGTCGAACTGAATACACTTCGCCATAATTCCGGATTGACAGGTTGGATCGAATTTTCAAGGCATACACGGCTGGATTTCAAAAATCAGTTTCTTCTTACTGAAGAATCTGTCACTGAACTTCAGGAAACGCCTGAAGAAGCGGAAGACCGTATTTCAGAAGCGGAAAAATATATCCCGACGCGTGAAGACCATATTGCTGAAACAGAAACTGTCAGGAAAACAAGAAGATATCATTATACCAATTCTGCAAGCATAGGCGTTACCCACCGGTTCGGAAAATATGACCTCTTAACTGTGAAATATCTTTACAGCATCCTTGGAAATGAAGACCCGTACGTTGAAGATGAAACGAGTCATGAACCTTCTGCCGGGCTTACATGGTGGCTGATACCTGATGAACTGGAGCTTGAAGCAGGTCTTGCCTGCGCCAGGGAGGAATCTTCGGGCACACCGGATGATCCTTACGGATATTGGGAAGAAAGCATCAATCCGTCTTTCGGGCTGGCTTACTGGTTCATTCCTAAAGAATTCTCTGTTGAAACAGGTATTTCCTATAAAAAAGGTGAATTTTCGGATACCCTGTACGGGCCCGCGAAGTGGTATGAAAGTATCAACCCTTCTGCCGGACTGGAATACCATTTAAAGCCTTACAAGTTAGACATTAAGACAGATGTTTCCTATACAATCGGACAGTTTTCAGAACCATCAGATGACTTTGATAACCTGCACGGAAGCATTCAACTGACAAAAAAATTTACAAAACATCTTGAGGGGAATGTCCGATATGATCATTCGATAATGGATTTCAAAGACAGGGACAAAGAAGATTATAAGGTGCATGAACCTTCCGTCGGCATCACCTATGTTGTGGCCGAAGGGGTGCCGCTTTCCTTCCAGTTGGGCTATATCATGCGGGACAGGCAGAGAAGCCAGGATGACGCATTCATATCCTTAGACGGTGATCTTGGAAAAACATGGAATTTCAGCAGATACGGTTCTGTTAATCTGGAAACAGCAAGCGGATATGACGAGTCCTATTTCGGAACAGAAAAACTCGGATTCGGTGTCTATTATGATGCAAAATGTACTCTGAAATATGCTTTTTCAAAGTACCTGAGCGCCAATGTTTACGGCTCATACAGAATGGACAAATATACGGATCTCGACACTAAGCGTGATGATCAGACCACAGAAGTGGGATCAGGTCTGATTTATAATAAAAAGTGGCTATCTCTGAAGCTTGACTATCTTTACCGTGCAATTAATTCAACATCGGATGAAAATGATTATGAAGAGAGCCGTATCCGTATGAAAGTTATGCTGGCGCCTTCCCGTCCTGTCCGTCTTTTCCAATAAAAAATGTCAGTCTTCAGTGGTCAGTGGTCAGTCTTCAGTCTTCAGTCGGCAGTCTTCAGTCCGCAGTCGGCAGTCCGCAGTCGGCAGTCCGCAGTCGGCAGTCCGCAGTCCGCAGTCCGCAGTCGGCAGTCGGCAGTCCGCAGTCCGCAGTCCGCAGTCCGCAGTCCGCAGTCCGCAGTCCGCAGTCCGCAGTCCGCAGTCCGCAGTCCGCAGTCCGCAGTCCGCAGTCCGCAGTCGGCAGTCGGCGATGGAGACTGAAGAATGAAGACTGGAGACTGAAGACTGGAGACTGGAGACTGGCCACTGAAGACTGACCACTGAAGACTGAAGACTGAAGACTGAAGACTGAAGACTGAAGACTGAAGACTGAAAACTGAAAACTGAAGACTGAAGACTGAAAACTGAAAACTGACCATAAAATTATGTCATTAAAACACACACTCATAGCATCGTTTATCATGATCCTGAGCGCGCTTTTTTTAGGCTACATCACCCGTGCTGAGGATATCCGCTCGAACAAATCTTTTTCAACCTTTCCGAAACAGATTCATGAATGGAAGGGGAAGCAGGAATATCTTTCAGAGAATATCAATGAAGTACTGGGAGTTGATGATTATTTCCTGTGTAATTACAGAAACCCCCGAGGTTCTTGGATGAATCTTTATATCGGATTTTACCAGAGCCAGCGGGAGGGAGACCTGATTCATTCGCCCAAAAACTGTATGCCCGGTTCCGGATGGAATATTATCAGAACATCCATTGAAGAGATTGAGACTGACGGGGGCAGCTATCCTGGAAAGATAAAAGCAATAAAGCTTGTCACACAGAAGGGGCGACAGAAGCAGATTACGCTGTACTGGTTTCAATCCCGGGGCAGGATCATTTCCTCTGAATACATGCAGAAAATCTGGCTGGTGATTGATTCAGTCACCCGGCACAGGACCGACGGATCTTTTGTGAGACTGATAACACCGGTGACCGGCGAGGAAGATGAGGATGCGGCCCTGAACCGTGTGAAAAGTTTTGCCGAACGGGTGATGCCGTTGTTATTTGAATATATTCCTTCGTGATGCGTGATGCGTGAAACGTGAAACGTGAAACGTGAAACGTGATGCGTGAAACGTGATGTGTGCCGGTTCAGGTCTCCGGCCTGAACCGTTCTGACCTCGCACAACTCAGTTGTGAATGCCGTTTTATGTCAGTTCTGCTTTGCCAGTCCCATATCATATATTCAGCAGATGGAAAATCAGGACGGGTTCGTAGTTCCGCCTTCAGGCGGTCCTGAAAGCACAGGATCGGAGGTGTGCAAACCCGTTTTCGCATCAAGGCTCCTGCCTGCTTTTTCCATATACTGATATTTAAAAAAGTGGGATATTCCTACCATAGAATACTCTTTTCACCCTATTGACTTTTTTATTTATTTTGTGAAAGAAAAAACAGCCGGCTGCCATTTGAAATTGTAGAACAATTTTTCAAATTGTTCTACAGCCGGAAAAAGTGTAAACTGCTTTTCAGCTTTTATTAAAGATGCCGAAAAAGAATACTAACTGTAAAGGTTTTTAAGATGAATGATCTTAGCAACTGTAAAATTCTTATTGTGGACGACACAAAAACCAATATTGACGTGCTGATCCAGGCTCTCAGGGATCATTACAAGCTGGGGGTGGCTCTTAACGGAACCAAAGCCATTGAATACGTCATGGCCAATCATCCGGACCTTATTCTCCTGGATATACTGATGCCCGGAATGGACGGTTTCGAAGTTTGCCAAAATCTCAAGAAAAGACTTGAATTCAGGGATATCCCGATTATCTTCATCACCGCTATGGACAGTTCCGGGGATAAGACCAGGGGATTTGAGATGGGTGCGGTGGATTATATAACAAAACCATTTGATATTACTGAGGTCAAGGCAAGGGTAAAAACCCACCTTTCTCTGAAAATCGCCCAGGAAGCTTTGAAAAATCAGAATATTATCCTGGAGGAAAAAGTTCAGGAACGCACCAGGGAATTAAAAGAGGCCCAGATGGAAATTCTTGAACGTCTGGAAATGGCTACCGAATGCCGGGACAAGGGAACCGGAAAACATATCAGACGCATCAGCGAGTACTGCCGGCTTATGGGCAGGGCAGCAGGACTTTCTGGCAAAGAGTATGATCTCCTTGCTCTTGCGAGTACCATGCATGATGTGGGAAAAATCGGCATTTCAGATACGATCCTCCTGAAACCGGGGCCTCTGACTGGCGAAGAACAGTACATAATGAAGACCCATACCACAATCGGTGGGAAGATATTATCAGGCAGCGAACACCCGTTTTTACAGGCTGCTGAGATTATTGCCCTGACTCATCATGAAAAATGGGATGGCACAGGATATCCCCAGGGACTTAAAGGAGAAGAAATCCCCCTGTTCGGAAGGATCGTTGCAATATGTGACGTATTTGACGCGCTGGTCTCAAAGCGGGATTATAAGGAACCCTGGTCTTTGGAAAAGGCTGTTGAAAGTATAAAGGAAGACAGCAGTGTATATTTTGATCCTGAGTTGGTCCGGCTTTTTGTGGAACTTGTACCGGAACTGAAGAAAATCATACGCGATTTGAAATAGAGGGAGTAACATCTTTTTTACGACCTGAGACTGGCCGATAGCCCGGTTCGTCAATCATGAGCAATTCCGGAGCGGTTTCGACTGCAAGGCTATCATCCGGATTTGGGAAGTTTTTTGTTCGGAAGTGAGGCATCTTTCATAATATCACCCGGAATCCACTGTCGGACAGAAAGTTTTCGATCTACTGAATATACCAAGTGCAGTTTGTAGTTCCGCCTTCAGGCATGAGGCCGCCTGAAGGCGGAACTATAAATTTAACATCTTTTTTTGTTTAGGGATTTCCCAAGAAATAAAATACCCGCGCGATTTTCAGGACACGGATATGCACGGATATTTCTCAGTAATAAAATCCGGGCCGGTTTTCCGGTCACAGGACACGGACTTATGAACACGGATCATTTCTGCAATAAAATCCGTGTTTATCCGTGTCCAATATCGCGGGTATATTATTTTCCGCGTGGTCCCTTATCACTATTAATTCAATATATCAGCATCACCCACCCGTACGTAAATCCGCCCTTGCGGGAGCATTCCCAAATCAGGTTGAATATACAAATCATAAAATTCAATATGTCCCACAGGCTCCGCATGGAATGCATTCTGCAAGGCTCTGCCTTGAACTGACTCATCGGTATTGCCCTGAAACACGGCAGAGCCTCCTGAAATGCATTCCCGGCGGAGCCTGGGGAACGAGAATTTCCTACTTTTCGGGAATTCGCCCGCCTTACTCGGCTCAGATTGGCAAATCCGACCCACCGGACTTGTCAGTCCGGCGCAGAGACGAACTTATTTTTTTGATAATACCCGATAATATCCCATGACCTTTTTCACATAATTCCGTGTCTCCCTTATGGGCGGGATCCCTTTATGACGTGCGACTCTCTCAGGACCAGCATTATAACCGGCAAGTGCCAGCTTCAGTTTTCCGCCAAAACGATCCATCATCATCCTGAGATACCGGGTTCCTCCTTCAATGTTTTCCCGCGGGTTAAACGGATTCCCAACATTAAGCAGATCGGCTGTCCCGGGCATGAGCTGCATCAGCCCTTGGGCACCTTTTCTTGAAACAGCCTTGGGATTAAAATTCGACTCAACTTTGATAACTGCTTTTACCAGCGGAAATTCAACCCCGTATTTTTCAGCCGCTCTTTTTATATAATGGTCATATGTGCCTGGTGAGGCAGAGTAAGAATAATAGCCTGAAGATCTGCTCTTTAAAAAAACCCGGTAATTGGAAGATGTCGGGACATTTGTAAAATGCCTTATCCCGTTCTTGTCAACATAGACATATATGTCGGATGTATCTGCCTTGGTGGAACCTACAACAAATAATATGAAGAATACACAGAAAAACCTGACAGATAACTTTTTATCCCTGAAGCTTATCATGATAATACCCTGCCCGTTTTATATGTTCCTGATATTTTTTTAGGACAAATCGTTTCGGAAAATCAGCATGAGATAGATAGGAGAGAGAACTGTCTGAAAAAGAATCGTACAGCATCTTAAAAACTTTGTCCTTTTCCTGTTCATGAATAAAGTTCCGCTCCCTTTCCTGTTTAAATATTACGTTTTCCCCGAGAGCTTTCTTTATTTCGTCAGGACTTACATTCAAATCTGTTTCATTCAGAAATAAGCGGTTCACAGGTATGTCTGTCCTTGCAATCAGCTTAACCACCCACCTGTCTCCGGCTACAATCCTTGACCCGTCATAAAGTTTCAAGATCAGATTATTTTCAAGAGTTATCGTTTCAATATGTTTTTCTTCCGTTTCCATAAAAATTCTCCGTAAATACGATGGATTCTGGACCAGTTTATTTTTCAGATAATATAATCAGCAGATCAAAATCTTCCTAACATTTTGATTTTTAAATATTTAAATATTGAATAGCAAAATATTCTATAAAAACGATGTGTTAATGCCCGAAACGGTAAAAAACGGGCAGGCCGCTTCCGAAAAATCCGACCCTGATTTTTCAGGCGGAATCATCCGGATTTTCAGATCCCCGGTTTTCAGGGGATTGGCAAAACTTTTCGATCTGCTGATAATATATAATCAATAATGAACAGTTCATCAACTATTTTCTATCTTCAGAGATGTATCAGATCGGTTAAGGCTAACCTGAATTATTCATAAACTGATTCCGGCATCGAAAATAAAGGATGTCTGAAAAACTGATTTTTTCAGAGGTTTTTCTGTATCGCCTTATGTGTTACTTTCCAA
>JAUCGG010000070.1 GCA_030378015.1 Desulfococcaceae bacterium HSG8 | reverse complement strand
TAAAAAACATCCGTTTTTTAATTTTCCCCGGAATGACGATTTAACGTACTGTCATTCCGGAAAAAATCGGAAAACGGATGTTTTCCGGTTTTAACCCGGAATCCACTGTTTGCAGAAGTTTTCGATTTGAATTGCATTTCCGCCCTTTCTGAAACCGTATCTGTCAGAATTCCGAAAGATACTTTTCAGCTTTTATAAAGGATGCCCTAAAATGTAGTCCGATTCCAACCGAATTGCTTTTTCTCAATATTCCGGAAGTCTATATATATTCTGGTGGCCGGAACCCTCAGTTCTTCTTCAATAAAATTACATATTGCTTCTGAAAGATCAGCGCAATTTTCTTTTGACAGTCCGATGCTTTTTAACTCCACATGGGCCGCCGGCTTTGAATTCCCCCCGAACATCATCTCAGTTCCATAATTTATTGAAATCATAACCCAGTTTTCGGGTTTACCCAAAAGGTCTGAGATGAACACTGATGCTTTTTTAGGAAGTTCCCGGATAACAGTGAAGTCCGGTTCCTGACTGGTTTCAATTTTAAAATATGGCATGGTTGTGCTCCTGTAAATCATGGTCAGTTGTCGGCAGTAGTACTGCCTGTTTTCGATCTGCTTGTAATCATTTATTAATTTTTGTATTATTTTAATTCAATAAGGGAATTCCCCAAAAAATAAGGGCATCCTTCATTTATCACTTTACAATTTAATGCAGAACAATTTTTCAAATCGTTTCAATGTAGTACATCAACTTGTAATTCCTCCCCCCTTTTTTAAAGGGGGGCCGGGGGATTTCTGGCGTAACCGACTTTTATAACACCGTAAAATCCCATCGGCCCCTTTGAAAAGGGGGGACGAATTTACGAGTTGCTGTAGTACAGCACTTTTTAAGTTCGTCCCCCTTTTTTTAAGGGGGGGAATTTTACGTTACTAAAAAAGGGTGTCGCGGCAGAAATCCCCCCGGCCCCCCTTTAAAAAAGGGGGGAAGAATTTACAAGTTGATGTAGTAGAACGATTTTTCAAATCGTTTTAAACAATTTGAAAAATTGTTCTGCAGTACCGCAAGTTGCGACAAAAATCCCCCCGGCCCCCTTTAAAAAGGGGGAATTTACCCGCGGTTTATAGGACACGGATGCGCACGAAACATTTTCAACAATGAAACCGGGTCACAGGACGCTGACCGATACAGGGGGTCATTTCTGTAATAAAATCCGTGCGTATCCGTGTCCCGTACAGACAAACGGTGGGTTACGCTTCGCTCCACCCTGCATTTATTTCCTGGAAAATCCCTGCTTAATTTTAATCCTGAAATTCAGGATGTTACTCGTTCCAAATCTCCGCCCGGTAACGAGAATTCCTACTTTTTGGGAATGCGCCCTATCAGACTTCATCAGAATAAAATTTCTGAATCGTAACCGACTGATTTTACATGAGCAGAAAAGTTCGAAACCGTTTCGAATTCTTATTTCCGATAATGTCTGTTAAAGTTAAATCATAAGGTTATCATATCGTAAAATAATATGTATTGCAAGTAAATAAAACAAATGCTAAGTACCCATACATAAACTTTATTTATTTTATTTTATGGTCATGCACTTATATTTGGGCGTATTTACAAGTCAGGGGAGTGATTTTCAGTCCCGGAGGGACTTCTGAAAACAGCCCGGCAATTCATTGCCGGGTAAGTGTTCCGGATCATCACGTCCCGCAGGGACGACTGAAAAGAAGCTTTTCAGTCGTCCCTGCGGGACTGAAAAAACGGGGACATCCGCCCCGGCAATAACTGCCGGGCTATTTTCAGTCGGTCCCTCCGGGACTCCCCCAAGTTGTAATGCGCCCCTTATATTTATATTTCGGCCTTGATCTTCGTTTCGGCCAGTCACCCGCTATGCTTACGCCGAAGTCCGAGCCGAACCGCTTGGCCCGAATGAAGATCACTGACTCGGCGAGTCACAAAATACCAGCCTCGTTCAACTACACAGATTGCATTTAAAAAAGGGTGTAATTAAAACTCAGCAGATCGAAAACTTCTGCAAACAGTGGATTCCGGGTTAAAATCGGAAAACATCCCTTCGGCTGCCCAGGCTCAGGGGCTGCGGAAGATGTTTGGATTAATGCAAAAAATACCAAATACCAGATGCCCGGCAATTTCCGAAACACTGGATACGGCCAAAAGGCAGGCGGGCTTTACCGCGGGATTCTCCGGCGTGAGCCGGATCATCCCGATGCCCTGCATATGCTCGGGTGCTGGCCCACCAGGTGGGCAACTCCGCCATTGCCAGTTATCCCGGAACCCTGACTTTCATAACAGCCTCGGAATTGTCCTTGCAACACTTGAAAAACCGGAATCACACGAATCCTGCCTGCAAAGGTAGCAATGAATCCTATTCTATTCCTAATTTTAATCAGTCGCTTTGCAGGATAAAAGAGGCAGGTGAACCCCTGCTGATAAATTGAATATTATTCACCGCTACCTCTGCAGGCTACTACAACAACTTGTAAATTCCTCCCCTTTCGTAAAGGGTGCCCGGGGGATTTTTGTCGCAACAGCCTTTTTTCGCAAGAAAAATCCCCAGACACCCTTTAAGAAAAGGGGGGACGAACTTGTAAGTTGCGGTACTACCTTTTATATGTGATGTGATTCGTGGTCAGGTTTTATTTTTGTATAAAATCCGACTCCGAACCTTGCCACGCATCACGTTTCACGCATCTGAAATCAGAAAAATGAATACATACTCATTCGGATAAAAGCTTAAAAAATTCCTTTCAGTGATATTCGATCTTAATTTATTAAAATATAATTATTCGAAATTAATCATTATAAATTTAAATTTATCAACAGATGAATTTTTTCCTTGACATATAAATTATCATTCTGATAAATGAATGAACATTCATTCATCAATTGACTTCAAAGAATGACGTTCCGAGGAGGTTCGCTATCAGTACAAGAGGAAAGACAAGTGACAAATATCACCGCATCTTGGAAGCTGCTGTCAGCGTATTCGCGAGGCAGGGGGTTCACCAGTCAACAATTTCACAGATAGCTAAGGAGGCCGGTGTTGCTGACGGAACAATCTATCTTTATTTTAAGAATAAAGATGACATCCTGGTTCAGTTTTTCAACTACAAGACAAAGCAGGTGTTCAGCCTGTTCAGAGAAGATGTTGACAAAGCTGACAACAGCATAGAAAAGCTTCATAACCTTGTCCGCCGGCATCTTGAAGAATTCCAGCGAAACAAGAGCATGGCAGTGGTGTATCAGGCTGTAACCCATGAAAACAGCGTTGTGGTTAAGCCCCAGATAAGAGAAGTTTCAAAGATGTATCTTGATCTGGTTGCGGAGATCATAGAAAAAGGGCAGGAAGAGGGCAGTATCCGAAGAGATCTGTACATCGGACTTGTGAAACGCTTTATCCTCGGTGCCGTGGAATCAGCAATAAACAACTGGCTGCATTCAGGAGGAAAGTATGATCTGGTTTCCATGTCAGATCCGCTCATTGACCTTTTTATCAGGGGAATCGGTAATAAATAGTAAGTGGTCAGTTGTCCGTTGCAACTGATAACTGACAAAAAATATAGGAGATTTTAATTATGGCACAGGTAATTGCAGACCGCAGAGATGTTGATTTTGTCCTCCACGAACAATTGAAAGTGGAAGAACTGAGCAAGCACAAGAAGTATGCGGAGTTCAGCAAGAAGACTATTGATATGATTATCACCGAAGCCCGCAATCTGGCGATTAAAGAAATCCTCCCCACCCAGAAAGCCGGTGATGAGGAAGGGTGTAAATTCGAGGACGGAAAAGTAATGGTTCCCGAATCCTTCCACAGGGCTTATAAGCTTTTCAGAGAAGGTGAATGGGTTGCCATGATGGAGGATCCTGAATGGGGAGGTCAGGGAATGCCGGTAACTGTCTCCCTGGCTGCTTCGGATTATTTCAACGGTGCGAATTACGCTTTTATGATGTATCCGGGTCTGACCCTGGGTGCGGGAAGTCTGGTCAATGAATTCGGGACCGAAAAGCAGAAGGAACTATTTCTCAGGAAAATGTATTCAGGTGAATGGGGCGGAACCATGCTTCTTACGGAACCGGAGGCAGGTTCGGATGTGGGGGCCCTTACTACTTCGGCAGTTAAAAATGATGACGGAACCTATTCAATCACTGGCAACAAGATTTTCATCTCCAGTGGTGAACATGATCTGGTAGAAAACATCATACACCCGGTCCTGGCCCGTATTGAAGGCGCTCCTGCGGGAACCAAAGGTATTTCGCTGTTTATCGTCCCCAAAATATGGGTAAATGACGACGGAAGCCTCGGAGAATCCAATGACGCTGTCTGCACCGGCATTGAAGAAAAAATGGGAATCCACGGAAACTCCACCTGTTCCCTGATGCTTGGCGGAAAAGGGAAATGCAGGGGATTCCTTTTGGGCGAAGAAAACAAGGGGATGCGAGCCATGTTCCATATGATGAACGAGGCCCGTCTGCTTGTGGGGATGCAAGGGTTTGCCTGTGCCACATCCTCTTATCTGAATGCCCTGAATTATGCCAGGGAGCGGGTACAGGGGAAAAATCTCCTTATGCAGCTCAGTGACCCGAACGCTCCGTCAGTTCCTATTATCGAACATCCGGATGTAAGACGCCAATTGCTGACAATGAAAACTTATGTGGAAGGGATGAGAAGTCTTCTTTACTACGTCGGACTTTGTCAGGATAAAGCAAATCTCTCGGATAACCCGGAAGACAGGCTCAGGTACGAAGGACTTGTAGAGGTTCTTACTCCCATAGCCAAGGGATATGTTACAGACAAGTCATTTGAGATTTGCAGTCATGGTATCCAGGTTTATGGCGGGTACGGATATATCAGGGAATTTCCCCAGGAGCAGCTTCTCAGGGATTGCAGGATCACCATGATATATGAAGGAACCAACGGAATCCAGGCCATGGATCTCCTTGGAAGAAAGCTGAGAATGAATGGCGGAAAACCCGTGATGGATCTTATTGAGGAAGGTGGAAAAATCATTGCAGCAGCCAGGGAGGCACATGGTTTATCTGACCTTGCGGACCGAGTGGAAAAAGCTGTTGAAAAACTGTCGGAAGTCGGCATTCACATGGGCAAAACATCCATGTCTTTCAAGGCACTGAATGCTTTTGCTTTTGCGCATCCCTTCATGGAGGTCTGCGGAGATGTGGTAATGGCATGGATGCTTTTATGGCGGGCTACGGTTGCCGCACCCAAGCTGGAAAAACTGGTGGGAGCCACTGACTTCTGGGAAAGGCGTGAAGAGGTAGAAAAAAACAAGAACGCTGCCTTCTATGAAGGCCAGCTTAAAAGCGCGGAATTTTTTATTCACAACGTCCTCCCGACCACGCTGGGCAAAATGGATGTAATTCTTGAAACCAACAGCGCGGCTGTGGATATTCCTGATGTCTCTTTTGGCGGATAGTTATCAGTACAGCAGGCCTTGATTTTCGTTTGGGTCAAGCGGCTCGGCTCGGGCTTCAGTCGAACGCTCAGACGATTGACAAATCCGATCCATGTCACCGCCGGATTTGTCAGTCCGAGGGGAGCAAAACGGATAACTGGCCGAAACGAAGATCATGGCTGCCCTTGTTCCCAACCCCGTTTGGGAACACACTTGCAGGCAAACTCTGTTTGCATACATGCAAAACCGGGAACGAGGACTGACGGCGGGCTTCATAACAAAGATTCGCCAAGTCGTTGCTGAAGACTGACAACTGAAGACTGACAACTGACAACTGAAGACTGAGGACTGAAGACTGAAGACTGAGGACTGAGGACTGAAGACTGAAGACTGACAACTGAAGACTGAAGACTGAAGACTGAAGACTGACAACTGAAGACTGAAGACTGAAGACCGAAGACCGAAGACCGAAGACCGAAGACCGAAGACCGAAGACCGAAGACCGAAGACCGAAGACCGAAGACCGAAGACCGAAGACCGAAGACCGAAGACCGAAGACCGAAGACCGAAGACCGAAGACTGAAGACTGATTACTGATTACTGAAGACTGAAGACTGATTACTGACCACTGAGCACGGACAACTGACCCATTATATT
This sequence comes from Desulfococcaceae bacterium HSG8, assembly GCA_030378015.1. GTDB lineage: Bacteria > Desulfobacterota > Desulfobacteria > Desulfobacterales > 4be13 > JAUCGG01. The sequence continues at coordinate 18,992 of JAUCGG010000070.1, read as the reverse complement.
TTCAAGCGTCTTCCGCGCATCTTCGAAATCATAGTGATTAATCTGATTTCCAAGCTGTTCGATCTGGTCATCAAGTCCGGAATTTTTTAGGTATTGTTTTAAAATATCAATATGCTCCGAGGCTTCAGCGTCGCCTTCTTCGAGAAGCAGGCTCATTTCGTTCAGTTCGGTTTTTAAAATATCCGGGGAAATGTCCGGAAATGAATCTGTGAATGCGGATAATTCTTCCTGCTTCTGATGTCCTGAGATGCATGAAGATAAAGGAGAATTCCTGGTTTTTCCCGGGCTTCGGCCAAATGTCGCGGTAAAATAAAATGTGCTTCCCTTAGCGAGTGTGCTGTCTGCCCATATGCGGCCGCCCATCATATCCGCGAGTTTTTTGCAGAGGGCCAGCCCCAGGCCTGTGCCTCCGAATTCCCGCGTACTGGAGCCGTCCGCCTGGGTGAACGGGTCAAACAGGTCTGAAAATTTTTCCGGGGGTATCCCGATGCCTGTGTCGCTGACGGAAAGCTTCAGTCTTATCCTATCAGGTGTATCAGCCTCATAAGCTCCGGCTTTGATGACGATTTCCCCTGCTTTGGTAAATTTGATGGCATTGTCCGTAAGGTGTGTGAAAATTTTTCCAAGACATGCCGGATCACCGACCAGGGAGAACGGAATGGTTTTATCTATGTCAAACCGCATCTCAAGTCCTTTTTCTTCAGCCTTTCTGCCCATTTTTTCACAGAGATTTTCCAGTATTCTGTCCAGGTAAAAATTCACGGAGTTTATTTTCATATCCCCGGTCTCAATCCTGGAGAAATCCAGGATATCTTCGACAATAGCAAGAAGTGTGTCGGATGCGGATTGTATATTTCCCATATAATCAAGTTGTTTGGAGGTAAGCCCGCTCTGTGATACCAGGTAGGTCATACCTGTGATGATGTTCATGGGGGTTCTGAATTCATGGGTCATCCTAGATAAAAATTCGCTCTTGGCTTTGCTGGCAGCTTCAGCGGCTTCCTTTGCTTTTCTGAGTTCCTCTTCTCTCAGCCTGTCTTCGGTAACATCCCGGACAATGGCAAGCACATTTTCATTTTCGCATGGAACGAGCCGGGCTTCGTAATACCTGCTTTCATCCCGGAGCTTCAGGGCGTATTCGTGAATATGTATCTGTTCGGTCTTTCTCACCTGCTCAATGGTTTCCATGTTTTTTTTTGCCAATTCTTCCGGCATGATATCCCTGGGGGTTTTGCCTAAGAACTGTTCCGGAAGGGTATAAAACGCGGAATCATCCCGCGCATGGTAATCTAAAAAAGTGCCGTCACGATTCTGAAGAAACATCATATCGGGAATTGCTGACAGCAGGGCACGATTCCTCTCCTCTGTCCGCCTGCGTTCCTGGATTTCCTTGATCAGTTCTTCATTGATCACGGTCACTTCTGAATTTCGTTTATCCGCGGCAGTTTTCAGATTCCTGATAAGCAGGAGCAGGAATATAAAACACATGACAACAATCAGAAACAGGGATGCAGACACAGCTATCAGCCAGTAAGGGCATAATGTATAACCAGGTTTCGAATCACGAACGGGGCCGGTTTCAGACAGGGGTTTTCCAGCAGGATTTATCAGATAGTTTTGCCCCGGGCTGCCGTTCGCCCCAGGTTCATGATATACCTTTTTTTCAGATGGCCCTGCAAGCCGGGGCTGATTTCCCTGTGCAATGATGGTTCCGCTGGCCAATAAAAGGAAAATATATATAATCAGCATAATCGGGTTTGTCCTGGGTTTTGTATTATCCATTATTCCTTTCCTGTTTCCCTGATAAACGCGGATATTATTACAGGAAATGATCCGTGCATATCCATGTTCATCTGTGTCCGATATTCGGTTTAGAGTTCGTAGTACACCACTTTTTAAGTTCGTTCCCCCCTTTTTTTAAGGGGGGCAATGGGGATTTTATGTTACAAAAAAAGGATGTTGCGGCAGAAATCCCCCCTGCCCCCCTTTAAAAAAGGGGGGGAGGAACTTACAAGTTGTCGGGTAGTTAGTTAAGCGGTTACCGCCTAAAGGCGGAACTGCAAATTTAAGTGTTTGGGCCATAATCTTCGTTTGGGCCACTTTTCTTAATTTTTCTCTGGCATCCTTTATTTGTCAGTTTGCGCTTCACTGTTGAAAACTCTGTAACTGTAAAAGATGAGGTAAATATCTTTGTTATGATAAGTCTTTAATTTTGTCCTATTTGTTTCATAAACAGGGGGAAAAGTCAATGGGGATTGAAAGAGGGTTTTGAGAAATATTGATGATAGTGTCAGCAGATCGAAAACTTTCCGGTTAAGCCTGCAACCAGTGGATTACCGAATTTAAGATCAGGTAATTTTTATTATATATGGAAGTAAAATAGTCAAGGTTCGTGCCTCACGCGGGCAACTCCCTGCCAAACTTTCAGTTTGCCAGGGAGTGTATGCGCAAACTTTCAGTTTGGCGGAGAGGTGATTTCCAGAAAAGAATATACCATACCAAATATAGTTTGTAGTCCCGCCTTCAGCCTGAACTGCAAACTTCAATTCGGTATGTTTTTTATTGGAAATCGCCTTAGGGAACTCCCAATAAATAAAATACCCGATTCCGGAAAATGTAGGGTGGTGAAGCGCTAGCGGAACCCACCATCTTTGTTGGCGAATGATGCGATGGTGGGTTACGCTTCGCTCCGCCCACCCTACATTTTCGGGTAGTTTATTTTTGGGGAAATCCCTTAAATATGTTCCCTGACCGGTTCCTATTTTTTCAGACACTTTAAATTCTTTATTCCTCGTGAGTCGTAAGTTCTCATAAATGGCTGAAATGACTCACCCGGAAACTCCCCCCTTTTGTAAAGGGGGCCGGGGGAATTTTCCGCAAGCTGCTGAAATCACCCTGAATCTCCCTTAAAAAAGGGGGACTCCGAACAGCGGCTTCAGAGAACTTATGACTGTCGAGTTTATTCCAGAAACAGCAAATCAGATGCAAAGATACTTCGGCATGGGTCAGTCAGAAGCGGGATAATTCTTTTATCTTATCTGCAACCACCGGGAATTCCCACAGAAGATTTTCTGTTTTATCAATATCAGACCCCGTAGCAGCTTCATATAATTTCTGACTGTAACCTCCCAGGATATCTGACTGGTATTCGTATGCCATATGCTTCAGATCTGTTGCAAATTCTGTCACCTCGTCAATGTAAAATACTTCTCCGATTTCGTTCTGTCTGGGAATCATCTCATCTTCCAGCCGGCGGAGCAGTTCCGGCAGACGCGCTTTTGCCTCTTCTGTGAGAGGCTCGGCACTGTGCGTTACAGAGATTTCCCCGCAGCGCGGGTCCGGGCTGAATATATCGGGAAACATGTCTGACAGAACTTCCCGGAAAGTTTCATGTTCCTGTTCCAGCTTTTCCAGTGAGTGGACAATGTCTGTGCCGCCCTGTTTTCCGATACGTTCGATCCGATGTGCGGCTTCGGACAGCCTGTGCGCCGCTGCATTGGCGAACATTCCTTTGAGTGAGTGCGCGTGCAGCCTGATTTTTTCGGGATTTTTTTCGTATGCTGCTGCTTTTATTTTTTCAATTGCCAGTGGCACAGTGTTCGGAATCTCTTTTATTATATAATCTTTTAAAAATTCTTCGTCCCCGCCTATCCTGTCCGACAGTTCCTGAAAGTCAAAGACTTGGGATATCACTGTGCCGGGTGTGCTTTTCCTTGTTTTCGGAATCATCGTTACCGGAAGGAATCTGCCGATAGCAGTCAGAAGATCCCCGGGATCCACCGGCTTCGAAATATAGCCATTCATTCCCGCGTCTTCGCATTTTTTTCGGTCTTCTGCCGCGGCGTTTGCCGTCATTGCCACAATGGGGATATCCGGATCTGTGACGCCCGAACCCGGGTTCCGAATTATGCGCGTTGCTTCAACGCCGTCTGTTTCAGGCATCTGCATATCCATCAGCACAAGATCGTATCGCATTTTTCTGAGTGCTTCCACCGCTTCTTTTCCGTTGTTGGCAATATCTGCGGAAAAACCGTATTTCCTGAGTATCGCCAGCGCCACTTTCTGGTTGGGAATGTTGTCTTCCGCCAGAAGGATACGCCCTTCGACAAGCTCAGGGACAGGGACAAGCTCAGGGACAAGCTCAGGAAAAATTACTTGCGATCTGCTCTGAGCCTGCCCCTGCCCCTGCCTCTGTCCCTGAGCTTGTCCCTGTCCCTGAGCTTGTCCCTGAGCTTGTCGAAGGGCAAAAACCGCTGTGAACCTGATTGACATAAGTGATCCTTCCTCCGAGGTCGGTTGAGACGATTAAATCCCTTATCTGATCCATCAGCATTGCCTGATACCGCAGCTTTTCATTTTTCTCTTCCAGACTCGTTTGCAGCTTTCGCAGTTTCAGATGGGTTGTAACCCGCGCCAGCACCTCTTCCTCCTGAATCGGCTTTGTCACATAGTCAATCCCTCCGGCTTCGAAGCCTCTGAGCTTGTCCAGGGTTTCATGCAGCGCACTGATAAAGATGACCGGAATATCCCGGGTACGTTCGTCCGCTTTCAACTGCCCGCAGACGTCATAGCCACATAGGTCAGGCATCATGATATCCAGCAGAATGATATCCGGAGGGGATTGCAAAACGGATGAGAACACAGCCTTCCCTTTTCGCAGGGAACGGACTCTGCAGCCCTGTTTTTTCAGAATATCCGATAGTACGCGCAGGTTGTCAGGATGGTCGTCAACAATCAGAATCCGGGCGTCCGAAATTGGCTCTTTCATACGTTTACTCCTCCTGTGAAAGTTTCCGAATTATGTTAAGAATTGTATCAAATTCAAAATCATCTGTCAGCCCGGTCAGTTCATCCGCGAGTACGGCATCGTGCTGCCGGATACCGGCAATGGTCTGGTACAGTCTCTCCGAATCCCCGTCTGTGGCAGCCTGTTTCAGTTCGGTCAGCCCCTTCGACAGGCTCAGGGAACTCGACAGGCTCAGGGAACTCGACAGGCTCAGGGAACTCGACAAGCTCAGGGAACTCGACAAGCTCAGGGAACGCATCATGGCCGCGGTCTCCGCTCCGGTCTCCGTCAGCGTGCTCTCTTCGGCGTCCTCATAGACAAACTGCACATCCAGATGCCGCTGTATCACATCGAATATCTCGGCATCCTCAAAGGGCTTGCGTATGAAATCATCGCATCCCGCGGACATCACCGCAGCCCGTTTCTCCTCGAACACACTGGCAGTCACGGCAATGATTACCGTGTCCTGTCCCTTTGCCGTGCTTTTAATCCTTTTCGCGGCCTCATACCCGTCCATGACCGGCATCCGGATATCCATGAGGATCAGACGGGGTTCCCATTTTTCCCATATTTCCAGGGCCTCCTGACCGTTTTCCGCCTCCCTGAATTCAAATCCGGGCAGTGTGAGCAGTTTCAGCAGCAGCATGCGGTTGGGCTCACTGTCATCAACGATCAGTATCCGGTATTCCGGCTGATCCGGGGCAAGTGCTGTGACACGTCTTGCCGGCTGTGCGGTTCTGATGTCTGCGCTGTCCGCGATCCCTGCCTGAATCCCGAACCTGAAAACAGTGCCTCTGCCGACCTCGCTTTCAACAGTGATGTCGCCGCCCATCATCCGGACGAACTTCCGGCTGATGGGCAGGCCCAGACCTGTGCCCTCCTGAGATTTCCGCCCGGTCTCAGTCTGAACAAAGGCATCGAAAAGGCTGCCCAGCTCATCAGGCGCAATGCCCTCGCCCGTATCCTCAATTTCAAACTGAAAGTCCGCCCTTTTCCCTTCCCCGCCTTCATCAGATAATTGTCTGACCCGGAGGGAAATACCGCCTTTTTTCGTGAATTTGACGGCATTGCCGATCAGATTCACCAGCACCTGCCGCAATTTGGCCTCATCCGTCCGTATATACCGGGGAACGCCGGCGTCGCACTCGGAAATCAGCCGCAGCCCCTTTTCCCCGGTCTTCAGAAAAAACATGTCTCTCACATCATCCAGCATACGATGCAGATCGAAATCGTTCTCGCTCAGTACAATGCGTCCGGCCTCGATCCTGGACATTTCCAGCACATCATTGATCAGGTTCAGCAGATGTTCTCCGCTGCGGCAGATGACGGACGTGTTTTTCTTTCCTTCGGGGTCGAGATTCTGGTTGCGGCCGAGCATACGGGAAAAACCCAGGATCGCGTTGAGCGGGGTTCGCAGTTCGTGGCTCATATTCGCCAGGAATGCGCTTTTGGCCTGATTAGCGGCTTCAGCGGCTTTTTTTGCCTCTTGTAAGGCTTCTATGGCGTGTTTGCGCTCGGTGCTGTCTGTGATGATGCCAACCAGCGAGACGAGTTGACCGGATTCATCAATCATCCGGCGGCCATTGAGCAAGCCCCAAAAGCCGCTGCCATCGGCGCAGCGATAGTGGCGTTCAATGGAGACGGAGTCAATCTCGCCGTCAAGCAACAGCCGCATGTTCTGATCGCCGCTCTCTTTTTCCAGAGGGTGAATATGCTCAGGATACGTTGACCCGATCACGTCAGAGAGGGGGCATTTGAAGAGGTCAGCCATGCACTGATTGGCAAAGGTGATGATGCCATGCGGGTCAACCAGAATGATTCCGGCTTGTGAGGTATCGAAGATCGTCTGTAAGCGATTTTCCCGTTCATGTAAAGCGGCCGTGCGTTCCATGACAAGCTGTTCGAGTTCCTGACTGTGGGCTTCGAGTGAGCGAACGCGCCACCGGTATCCGCCAAACACACACCCGACAAGCGCCAGGGTGAAGAATCCGCGAAAGGTCCAGGTTTCATACCAGGCAGGCAAAATAACCAGATTGACACTTGCGCCGTTCTCATTCCAGACGCCATCGTTATTCGAGCCTTTGACCCTGAACGTGTATTGGCCGGGATCGAGGTTGGTGTATCGGGCCAGCCGGTGACTGCTGCCGACGTGTATCCACTCGGTGTCAAAGCCGTCTAAGCGGTAAGCATAGCGGTTTTGCTCCGGCAAGGTATAATTCAGGGCTGCAAATCCGAAGCTGAATTTTCTCTCGTGTCGTGAGAGGGTAATGGTGTCAATCGTTCCAATCGCCTCCTGAAGCGGCGATGCGCCACCAACGCCGACTGATTGATTGCCTACCTGGAAATCGGTGAACACAATTTGGGGGGGCATCGGATTGCTGGATAGTCGGTCAGGATGAAAACGGTTCAGGCCGTTGATGCCGCCCATCCAAATCTCACCATTTCGGGTTTTATAGCCCGACCACACTCGGAACGCCATGCTCTGCAAGCCGTCGCCGGGGGTATAGTTACGAAAGGTTTCCGTCTCAGGATCGAACCGAGACAGGCCGCGATTCGTGCCGAGCCAGAGTCTGCCCTTATCGTCTTCCACCAGGCTTTGGATCACGTTGTTGGGCAGGCCATCCTGCTGTGTGTATGCATGAAAGCCGCCGGTTGTGCGGTCAAATCGGTTCAGGCCGCCATCCGTGCCAAACCACAGGCGGCCTGCGCTATCTTCAATGATGTTTCGCACCGTGTTGTGGCTGAGACTGGAGGGAGCGTGAGGATCGTGCCGATAATGGATGAAGCGTTGCGTCACCGGGTCAAACCGATCCACGCCCTGCATACCGGTGCCAATCCAGAGTTGACCGCTCTGGTCGGCACAGAGGCTGAGTAATTTCGAATCGCTGATGCTGTCTGCATTCCGAGAATCCGGAAGGTAGCGTGTAAAGATGCCGGTTCTGCGGTCAAAGCGGTTCAGGCCGCCGGCCCAGGTCGCCACCCAGAGTGTGTCGGAGGGGCCATCAGCGATATCGGTGACAATATCATGGCTCAGGCTCTGCACATCATCGGCGTCGTAGCGATAGTGGACAAAGCTATCAGTGTCCCTGTCATAGCGGTTCAGGCCGCCGCCCCAGGTGCTGAACCATAACACGCCGTCGGGGTCTTCATGCGCTATCATTACCGCCGGAAAACTCAGGCTCCCAGGCGAGTCGGGATCTGCCAGATAATGCATGAATTGCCCGGTCTGCGGATTGAACCGATCCAGGCCGGTGCCGGAGTTTCCAATCCAGATATCGCCGTGACGATCTTCTATGATGCCGTTTATCATGTTTGACGACAGACTGTGTGGATCGTTGGGGCGATTTTGGTACAGGGCGAATTTCCAGTGCCAGGGATCCAGAATATTGACACCTCCGGCTATAGTGCCGAACCACAACCGACCACTGCGGTCTTCCCAGCACGACGTGATGGCCGAATCGCTCAAACTCTGCGGATCACCGGGAACATTCCGATAGTGTGCAAAGGTGTCGGTGTCGCGGTCCAGTATGTTCAGGCCGCCGCCGGACGTGCCCACCCACAGCCGGCCGGAACGGTCTTCATAGATCGTACGGATCGTGTTGAAACTGAGACTGTGAGGATTGTCGGGATCGTGGGTAAAGCGGGTAAAGGTTTCTGATGTACGGTCAAAACGGTTTAACCCGCCGGACGTGCCCACCCACAGCGTACCGGATGCGTCTTCGTGGATCGCCCTGACAAAATTCTGGCTCAGGCTCTGCGGGTTTTTTGGCTCATGCTGATAGCGCGTAACGAAACCGGTATCCGTGTCAAAGGCATTCAAGCCTTCGCTGGTACCTATCCAGAACATCTCCTGCGAGTCTTCATAGACCACCCAGACCCGGTCACTGCTCAGACTGCGAGCATCATGCGGGTCATGGCGGTAATGAGTCACGACACCAGTGTCAGGGTTCAATCTGTCCACCCCCGCGCCATCAAGACCAAGCCACACGATCCCTTCATGATCTTTGAATATCGATCTGATACGTTGCGGGCTGAACGTTGTCTCGGGCTGTTCCGGATCAGGCACATACCGTACAAAGGCATCATGCCGAGGATCATACCGGTTCAAACCATAATCTGTGCCAACCCACACCTCGCCGTCAGAATCAAGATGAAGCGACATTACGGAATTTTGACTCAAACTGCCAGGGTCGTCAACATGATGCCGATAGATCGTGACATCATATCCATCATATTTGTTCAGGCCATCCGTCGTGCCGAACCACAGAAACCCCTGTTCATCCTGAATAATGTCCCCGACAAATCGTTCGGAAAGTCCATCGTCCGGGGTCAGACGGTCAAATTTCAGTGGTTGTTTCGTCCTGCTCGAAGGCGTATCGCTGCTCCATGCGGGGAGCATAGAGGCCGAAACCGAGATAGTCAGCAAAACTGTCCAAAAAATGGCTTTGAATAATGTTTTCATTTGGTCCCTTCTTATCTTTTTGATTTATGAAAAACTGCATGTATATCCGTCATATTGGTACAATCCGTTGGTGGAGCCCAGCCAGAAGAAACCGTCCCTGTCCTGGATAAAGGTGTTAATTTGAAAAGTTGTTTCGATTTTGTCAAAGCGGATATCTTCCTTTGCTGACACTGTAGCATTCAGAACAATTGCCGCCATAAATATTATGAATATTTTTTTCATTTCATTTTCCTGGTGACTGAAATTCACTCAGCAGGCTTTATGTCTAAAAGTTTTTGAATCACATCAAGAATTATATCAAATGCAAAATCATCGGTCAATCGGATTAGTTCATCAGCGAGCATGGCATTGTGCGGCCGGATACCGGCAATGGTCTGGTGCAGTCTTTCTGAATCCCCGTCTGTGGAAGCCTGTTTCAGTTCGGTCAGCAAATCAGGCGGCAAAGCGGCAAGCATCTCTGTCATCATGGCTGCGGTCTTGGCCCCGGTTTTCGTCCGCGTGCCCGCTTCGGCATCTTCATACATAAACTGCACACCCAGATGCCGATGTATCACGTCGAATATCTCCAAAGTTTCAAGTGGCTTGCATACAAAATCATCACACCCCGCAGACAACATGCCGACTCGCCCCTCTTCAAATGCATTGGCTGTTACGGCAATAATTTTTGTTTGAAACCGGAAAGTTTCAAGTTTCCTGACTTCTCTTGTTGCCTCGTACCCATCCATCACCGGCATCAGTACATCCATAAAAATAAGGTGGGGTTTCCATGCCTTCCAGATATCCGCCGCTTCTTTACCGTGTTCCGCCTCCCGGAGTTCAAAACCCGGCAGTGTCACCAGCCTGACCAGCAGCATTCGGTTATCCGCGTTGTCATCAGCAATCAGAATCCGGTAAACAGGCTGACCCGGCTCCAGAGCAATGACGCGTTTCCCGGACCCTACTGTTTTTAATTCAGCGCTTTCAGCAGTTGATGCCTGAATCATGAACCTGAAAACAGAACCCTTACCGATCTTGCTTTTAACAGTGATATCACCACCCATCATGTGAACGAATTTCCGACTGATAGGCAGTCCCAATCCTGTTCCCTCATGTGATTTCAGTCCGCTTTCTGTCTGCACGAAAGCATCGAAAAGGCTGTCCATCTCGCAGGATGCAATGCCCTTGCCAGTGTCTTCCACCTCAAAGGTCAGCGAGACTTTTTCCGATGAATCCCCTGAGATTTTCCATACCCGCACTGTCACACCTCCGTTCTCGGTGAACTTGATGGCATTATCAATCAGGTTCAACAGCACCTGCCGCAATTTTCCATCATCTGCCCGCACATATTGCGGAACATCCGCATCACACGCAAACACCATCTGCAATCCTTTTTCCCCGGCTTTCAGGCGGAACATGTTCTCCACATCACCCATAAGGCGGTACAAATCAAAATCCTTTTCACCGAGAACTGTGCGACCCGCTTCGATCTTCGAAATGTCAAGCACGTCGTTGATCAAACTCAGCAGGTGTTCCCCGTTCCTGTGGATGATTTCCAGATATTTCCGCTCATCAGTGTCGAGGTTCCTGCTGTGAGCCAGCAGTTGAGAGAAGCCCAGAACCGAGTTGAGCGGGGTGCGGAGTTCGTGACTCATATTCGCCAGAAATGCGCTTTTTGCCTTGTTGGCAGCTTCGGCAGCTTCTTTTGCCTTCCACAACGCTTCTTCGGCAAGCTTGCGCTCGGTGATTATAACTCCACTCCCGACTAACTGATATATCCGTCCTTTTTCGTTAAACACAGGCGTTAATCGGGAAAGCCACCATCCCTTTGCAGTTCCCTCCGCCACATAAAACTCAGATTCCGTCATTTCTCGTTTTTGCACACATTCATCATACAGCGCTTTGACATATTGACCCCCCTCCTCACCGATGACCGGGATCAAATCCCGGGGTGACTTACCGATGATATCTTTATTTTTTACACCAGCAAGTCTTTCGTGGGCCGGATTGATGCCTTCGTAAATGTATTCCCCTTTTTCGGTCACATTCACAACAAATACGCTGATGTCGCTGTTTTTGTATATGGTGCCGAGGAATTCTTCGCTTTTCTGCAACGCATCCTCTGCCCGCTTGCGCTCGGTGATGTCAATCCAACTGAGAACCACATTCGTCAATTCATTTTCCAAATTATGAATCGGAAACATAGCGGCTTCAATGCTGACTGAGTTGGAACCTTTTAAATCCATCGTCGGGATATCGTTGCCATCCCAGTCGCAAGTGAAGCTAATTGACTTGCCTTCCTCATATACTGTGCGGAAAAGAGGAATCAAACCCTGTTTTTCGGCAACCGGGTCTTTTAAAGCATTGTACTTGCCGACTAATTGCTCGTCCGTGAGATTTAGAAATTTCTTCAGAGATGGGTTCGCCCTCTGCAATGTACCTTCCGAATCCGATATCCAAATTGCAAACGGACTCTGCTCAATAATGCGATCAAGAAATGCTTCTCTGGCTTGCAGCGCTTCCTCTGCCTGTTCGAGTTCCGTGATGCTTTCCTCCAATTGTTCGTTTTTGATCCTGAGAAAATGGGTTTTTTCTTCCACGATCTCCTGCAAATGATCACGATGTTTTTCCAGTTCCTGATTGGTCTTTTGAATTTTCTCTCTACTGTCGATTAAACTTTCAACCATGGCATGGAGGGCATTTCCAAGAATGCCGATCTCATCCCGGCGGGATTTTGCAGAATCAATTTCCATTCGTTCAAGATTATCGAAATCCAACTGTTTAACCGCGGCTGTGAGCTTCGATAAAGGTCTCCTTAATATTCTTCTGCTTACAATTATAAAAATAATCCATAAAAAAGTAGATTTTATTATTGAATTTACTATGAGGAAAAAGAATGCCATCCAAAGCCGTTGAAATATTACGCTCGAACTTGAGTAGATTGCAGCTTCGCCGACTTTGTGTTCCCCGGATTCATGCTTATAAAAGATTGAAAATTTAGTATAAAACAAATTTGCAGGCAACTCATTTTGTGCCGGTTCAATTTTGGTATTTATGTTTCCCGCGATTTTTATTTTTCCCTCTTCATCCAGGATAGCGCCGATTTCACCCAAAACATCTTTCCCATTATGATCCCTGATTTGGATGCCACTGATGCTGGGGATTTCGATCATCCCGTTGATTATTGCCCGAAGTTCTTTTTTATCCAGCTCCCAAAGCGCACCGGCCAGGCTTCCCTTGAATGTGTCCCTGAAAATCTCCAACTCTTCCCGGATTTGGCTCTTGGTATAATAATATTCCGTTGCAATATGGATTGTGGTGACCACAACCGCTATCCCGATATAAAGTGAAAAGACTATCGTAAAAAGCCTGGCGGACACGGAATGCTTGATATCAAAATCTTTCAAAATATTCATACTTCCCCCGTTATTTCAATCTGATACATCATGCAATTATTCGACATATTGCAGGGCGATCTCTTCCAAATCTTCTTGCCTGATCGCTGCAATGGCATTCCAAATTCTTTCCGCCATTTCGGGATTTTTTATCACGAATTGATGGCTTAACATCAAATATTGAGGTTTTGTACTCAATGGCGGAGAGACTTTCTCCAAATGCCTGAATCTTTCAGGATACGTTTTGAACAATGCGTCTCCCGTCACTGTTTGCAATGCCGCGGCCGCAACACGTTTTAGCATTACTTTTGCAAGACAACTCATACTGCTGTCAGACTCGATTACTTGAATATTTATTTCTTTTAAAATACTTGTAATGATGTAACCGCGAGGCGCGCAAATGTACCCATTGACATTGCTGAAATTTTTTCCATCCCATCCGATCGCCGATTGTTTGAGCTTATACAGCGAGTTGGACATAACGGCAATTTTCCTTTCGGGATCGATTTTGCCGTCACGCATGGGATAGCGGCCTGTTTTTGTTCTTTCCAGCTTATATGTAGCCTTGAATAAGCCATCCACTTCACCTTTTTGCAAATGCAACAGGCATCTTTTCCATGGATAGCGCACGAAATTGATTTTTAAACCGGGAATTCTGTTTTCGAGCTGTTTTACAATATCCACCGTAATGCCGGGGCTTGACGGAATTCTGGTTGTATTTCCATAATAATAAGGGGGTTGTTCCTTGTTTTCATATGCCAGGACCAGATTGACAGATTCGGCGTTTGCATTGACTGAAATGCCGAGCAAAATAAACAGGACAAACGATTTTACTTTCATAATAACCTTTCTGCCCATACCAGACGGATCATCGTCCACAACCACGATTCTGGAGGGGCGGTTGTCTTGTTCTGTAATTCTTTTCATCTTTAATCTCCTTTTTCCATAAAGTGTTCCACGAGGAGTGCAAAGTTTACTTTGCGAGTCACTTGCAAGGTAAACCTTGCACTCCGCACTCCGCTCCGGATGCAAAGCCGGTCCGGATGCAAAGTTTACTTTGCGAGTCACTTGCAAGGTAAACCTTGCACTCCGCACTCCGCTCCGAATGCAAAGCCGGCCCGGAGTGCAAAGTTTACTTTGCGAGTCACTTGCAAGGCAGACCTTGCACTCCGCACTCCGCTCCGGATGCAAAGTCAGTCCGGAGTGCAAAGTTTACTTTGCGAGTCACTTGCAAGGTAAACCTTGCACTCCGCACTCCGCTCCGGATGCAAAGTCAGTCCGGAGTGCAAAGTTTACTTTGCGAGTCACTTGCAAGGTAAACCTTGCACTCCGCACTCCGCTTCGGATGCAAAGCCAGCCCGGAGTGCAAAGTTTACTTTGCGAGTCACTTGCAAGGTAAACCTTGCACTCCGCACTCCGCTTTGGATGCAAAGCCAGCCCGGAGTGCAAAGTTTACTTTGCGAGTCACTTGCAAGGCAGACCTTGCACTCCGCACTCCGCTCTGGATGCAAAGCCAGCCCGGAGTGCAAAGTTTACTTTGCGAGTCACTTGCAAGGCAGACCTTGCACTCCGCACTCCGCTCTGGATGCAAAGCCGGCCAGGATGCAAAGTTTACTTTGCGAGTCACTTGCAAGGCAGACCTTGCACTCCGCACTCCGCTCCGGATGCAAAGCCGGTCAGGATGCAAAGTTTACTTTGCGAGTCACTTGCAAGGCAGACCCTGCACTCCGCTCCGGATGCAAAGCCGGTCAGGATGCAAAGTTTACTTTGCGAGTCACTTGCAAGGCAGACCCTGCACTCCGCTCCGGATGCAAAGCCGGTCAGGATGCAAAGTTTACTTTGCGAGTCACTTGCAAGGCAGACCCTGCACTCCGCTCCGGATGCAAAGCCAGCCCGGAGTGCAAAGTTTACTTTGCGAGTCATTTGCAAGGTAAACCTTGCACTCCGCTCCGAGATCCTGATGTTATACAGCTTTTAAGATGATGTTTTTGGGCAGTCTGAGTTTGTTGGGTTTCGCTCCTAAACCCAACCTGCAAAATATCCAAAATCTTTATCTTGAAAGCTGTGGATAGTGTCTGTCCATTATCCTTCAATAATTGCCATAGCCTTGCCGATCTCCTGTTCAAGTTTTTCAAACACCAGCCTGATTGTTTCCGGTTTTCCATTCCCTTCATCTGCAATACATTCGATTTGTTCCGCAAGATTCTGGCTGGATTTCGCGCTCATATTTCCCAGCATTCCTTTAAGAGAATGCGCATGTAAGCGGATTTCATCAATATTGCCGCCACTGACCGCCTGCCGGAAATTTTTCATGCTTTCGGGCACCTCTTTTATAAACAGGTCGCGGATTGTGTCAAATAATGCCTCATCTCCGCCGATACGACAAAGGACTTCTTTTTTATCCCAGACAGGCGGCCGGACTTCGGTCTTTTTGCTTTCCGCGGTTTCGGAGACAACAGCAGCACCGCAGACATTCCGCTCGATGATAGCTCCCAGTTCATAGAAATCCACCGGTTTGGTGACAAAATCATTCATTCCCGCGGCTTCGCATTTTTTCCTGAAATCGCTCAGGGCATGTGCGGTCATGGCGATAACAGGGATGCTGCTGTTTGCCGGGCCCGCCTCGCCGCACCGTATTCGCCGCGTGGCTTCCAGGCCATCCATATCCGGCATTTCCACATCCATGAACACAAGATCAAACGTGCCCCCGGAAAGAAGCGTAAGGGCATGTTTTCCGTTAGCAGCCGTAACCGGAGCGTGGCCCATCCGCGTCAGGAACATAGTGGCAACTTTGGCGTTCATCGGATTGTCCTCGGCCAGAAGAATTTTCAGACTTTGAGAAGCACATTCCGATATCATGCTGCTTTGCTGACGAATATCAGGCCGGATATTTTTTCTGTCGCCGGGTTGGAAGACAGTCATAAATGAGAAAGTACTGCCGGCGCCGGCCTCGCTTTCCACCTGTATTTGGCCCCCCATCAATTTTACCAGTCTTCGGCAGATGGACAATCCGAGACCCGTGCCGCCGTATTTCCTGGTGGTGGAATCACTTGCCTGGCTGAAGTCGGCAAATATTTTTTCCTGCTTGTCAGAGGGAATTCCGATACCTGTGTCGCTTACGGAAAAGAAAACAGGAATACCCGGGGATACGGAACCAGGAATTTCAGAGGGTTTTTGCGAGGCAACGCTTATCGTAATACCGCCGGTTTCCGTGAATTTGACGGCATTGCCGATAAGGTTGACCATGACTTGCCTCAGCCTGACCTGATCCCCCCTGACATACCTGGGTAAATTATCAGCGAGTTTCAACTCCAGGAAAAGTCCGCTTTTTTCAACCTGAACGGAGAAGATGCAGATCACCGAATCAAGAAGCCGGTGCAAATCAAAATCCGCACCTTCTATAGTTATCTTTCGGGCCTCTATTTTGGAAAGATCGAGAATATCATTTATGATACTAATTAGATGATGTGAGGACTCCCTGACCATCCGGAGATTTTCCCGCTGCTCCGGATTGAGATCGGTCAGCAGGGTGAGTTCGGTCATACCGATGACGGCATTCATGGGGGTCCGGATTTCATGGGACATATTTGCCAGGAATTCGCTTTTTGCCCTGTTGGCCTTCTCGGCATCTTTCTTTGCTTTCTCCGCTTCCCTGAACAGGCGGATGTTTTCTTCCTCCGCCCTTTTGCGTTCATCTATTTCTTTTCGGAGACGAAAGTTTTTCTCCTCAAGACGCTTTTGCATGTATCTTATTGAAAGATATGTTTTAACACGCGCCAGCACCTCTTCTTCCTGAAATGGTTTGGTGATATAATCCACGCCTCCGACAGAAAAAGCTCTGACCTTCTCATCAATTTCATGCAGCGCGCTGATAAAGATGACCGGAATATCCCGGGTACGTTCATCCGCTTTCAACTGTTCGCAGACTTCATAGCCGTCCATGACCGGCATCATGATATCCAGCAGAATGATATCCGGAGGGGATTTCAGGGCCGATGAGAACACTGCCTCCCCTTTTCGCAGGGAACGGATTTTGTAACCCTGTTTCTTCAGAATGTCCGACAACATGCGCAGGTTGTCCGGGTGGTCGTCAACAACCAGAATCCCGGCATCCGAAACTGGCTCTTTCATATGCTTAGTCCTCCTGTAAAATATTATGAATCATCTCAGGAACTGTCAGCAGATCGAAAAATTTCCGGTAAACCATGTTAAACAGCGGATTCCGGGGAAAATCGGAAAACGAGTGTTTTCCGATTTTAACCCGGAATCCACTGTTCGCATAAGTTTTCGATCTGCTGATTGTATCATGTTAGGGATTTCCCCCAAATTATAGCTTTTAACAAAAAGATTGTCCGGAGTGCAGAGTTTACTCTGCGAGTCTCCGGAGACTCGCAGAGTAAACTCTGCACTCCGGACTGACAAACTTTATTTATGTTAAAAGCTCTAATATACCCGGTATCTTGTTCTTGCTCTTAATCTTGCTCCTGCCTGATTAAGAGTAAGACAGACGGAGGCAGCGCGGGTAGATTATTTATTGGGAAATCCCTTTCAACTGGGCGTATTTATAAGTTGGGCGATTTTCAGTCCGGAGGGACTGCTCCCCAAGTTGTAAATGCGCCCGTTACAACTCATTTTTTAAGCAGAATGGCATTCCTGCCCTGCTTTTTAACCTCATATAATGCCTGATCAGCCGCGTTAATAAGCATGTCAGGGGAACCTGTGCCCATCGGGATGGTACAGGAAACACCGATACTCAGTGTGATGCAACTGCTGACAGATGAAGCGGCATGAGGGATATTCAATCGCGATACAGCGTCCTGAATGCTCCCGGCAACCTCTGTTGCCCCTTCGGCATCTGTATTCGGCAATACCATGACGAATTCCTCCCCGCCGTAGCGGGCTGCCAGATCCGCAGGACGTCTGGCAGCACCGTCTATGGCCTGGGCGATCCGGTACAGACAGTCATCCCCGGCCGGATGTCCGTAGGTATCGTTGTAGTTTTTGAAAAAATCAATATCACAGAGAATCAGTGATAACGGGAGCTGCTCCCGAACCTGCCGATTCCATTCCTGCTGAAGATATTCGTCAAACCGGCGGCGGTTCGCTATCTGCGTAAGTCCGTCTGCCGATGCCAGTCGCTCCAGTTCCTGGTTGGCTTTTAACAGGGCATCCTGGGTTTGCTTCAACCGGGTAATGTCATCTTTGATGCCGACATAATGAGTTATGCGGCCTTCGGAATTTTCTATGGGAGAAATGCTGACATGTTCCCAGTAGATATCCCCGTTTTTTCGTTTGTTGGTTAACTCCCCCTTCCAGTCCCTGCCGCCCGAGATTGCTGCCCACATCTCCTGGTAAAATTCAGGAGGATGTTCGCCGGATTTGAGGACACGGGGATTCTGCCCGATTGCTTCCTGAGCCGAATACCCTGTTACCCGGCAGAATGCCGGGTTGACAAATTCAATTGCGCCGTCAGAATCGGTAATCACAACTGAGCTTGCGCTGCATTCAACAGCACGGTACAGCTTCCGTAATTCCTTTTCCGCCAGCTCCCGCTCGGCGATTTCCTGCTCAAGAGATATCCGGATGCGTCGCAGCGTCAGATGGGTACGGACCCGCATCAGCACCTCCTCCTCCTGAAAAGGTTTGGTTACATAATCAACTCCGCCCACAGAAAAGGCTCTGACCTTCTCATCGGTCTCATGCAGCGCGCTGATAAAAATGACCGGAATATCGCGGGTACGCTCATCCGCTTTCAACTGCTCGCAGACTTCATAGCCGTCCGTGACCGGCATCATAATATCCAGCAGAATGATATCCGGAGGGAATTTCAGGACCGATGAGAACACGGCCTCCGGTTTTCGCAGGGAACGGATTCCGTAACCCTGTTCCTTCAGAATGCCCGACAGTACGCGCAGGTTGCCTGTATTGTCGTCAACAATCAGAATCCCGGCATCCGAAACTGGTTCTTTCATATGCTTAGTCCTCCTGTAAAAGTTTCTGAATTATCTCAAGAATTGTATCAAATGCAAAATCATCTGTCAGCCGGGTCAGTTCCTCGGCGTTCCTCGGCGAGCACGGCATCGTGCTGTCTGATACCGGCAATGGTCTGATGCAGAGTTTCCGAATCCCCGTCTGTGGCAGCCTGTTCCAGTTCGGTCAGCCCCTTCGACAAGCTCAGGGAACTCGACAAGCTCAGGGAACTCGACAAGCCCAGGGAACTCGACAAGTTCAGGGAACGCATCATCACCGCGGTCTCCGCTCCGGTCTCCGTCAGCGTGCTCTCTTCGGCGTCCTCATAGACAAACTGCACATCCAGATGCCGCTGTATCACATCGAATATCTCGGCATCCTCAAAGGGCTTGCGTATGAAATC
>JAUCGG010000361.1 GCA_030378015.1 Desulfococcaceae bacterium HSG8 | reverse complement strand
AATAAATTATGTATTGATACAACATGCAGATTATAAAGGATTATTCTTGTGATCAGATTTAATATTTTTGTGATGAGAGTCATTCTGGGCGCGGTTTTTGCCGTTATCCTGTCACGTTTTTTTTATCCTGAAGCAAATATTATATATGTTGCGGGCTTCGGGATGTTCCTGGTGGGAATGGCATATGTCTTGGAATACTGGCGAAACAGAAAAACGGATAAAGATAAAAATAAAGGAGTGCCTTACCGTTGAAACAGATTATCCTTGGGACAGCCGGACACATTGACCACGGGAAAACCAGTCTCATCAAGGCAGTAACCGGCGTAAACACGGACAGGCTGAAGGAAGAGCAACTGCGCGGCATCACCATAGAACTCGGATTTGCATCCCTGGAACTTCCCAGCGGGCAGCGCATCGGTATTGTGGATGTGCCTGGCCATGAAAAATTTGTAAAAAACATGGTCGCAGGGGCAACCGGTATTGATCTTGTGGTAATGGTAATTGCTGCTGACGAAGGGGTCATGCCCCAGACCCGTGAACATATGGAAATATGCAGCCTTTTAGGGGTGAAACACGGGTTTGTAGCGCTGACCAAAACTGACCTGACAGATGAAGAATGGCTGGAGCTTGTGCAGGAAGATATCAGTGAATTTGTCCGGGGAACATTCTTGGAGGACAAACCTGTTGTACCGGTGTCGTCTGCCACGGGAGAAGGTATCCCGGAATTTATCAGCACCCTTGATGATATGAGCAGGGAAATTCCCAGCCGGTCTTCCGCTGGGTTGTTCCGCCTCCCGGTTGATCGTGTTTTTACCATGAAGGGATTCGGCACGGTGATCACCGGAACCCTGATCTCCGGGAGGGTTCAGGTGGGAGATACCATCATTATATATCCGTCCCGTATCACGTCCAAAGTCCGGGGAGTCCAGGTTCACAACGAAAGTGTGAGCGAGGCACTGGCCGGTATGCGTACTGCTGTTAATTTCCAGGGACTTGAGAAAACATCTGTCAATCGGGGGGATGTCCTGTCAAATCCGGATGCCCTGATCCCGAGTTACATGCTTGACGTGTCGCTTCAGTTTATTTCCAGCAACAAAAAGGCCATAAAGAACCGGACACGGGTCAGATTCCATTCAGGAACCAGTGAAATCCTGGGAAATCTGATTCTGATTGACCGGGAGGAACTGAAACCGGGTGAAACCATTGCGGCGCAACTGCGGCTTGACGCCCCTGTCCCGCTGGTAAAAGATGACAGATTTGTTATACGCAGTTATTCCCCGATACGCACCATCGGCGGCGGATACATCATCAATCCGATTCCCCGGAAACATAAGCGGTTCAGGCCGGAAGTGATTGAGGGGCTGAAGATCCTCGCTGACAGCCCGCCCGAGGAAATTATTTCCTCCCACATTGATGAATCCGGCTACCAGGGGGTCTCTTTTTCCGAACTGAAGATCATGGCAAACCTGCCGGAAAAACAGTTGGAGCGGACCCTTCATGATTTTCTGTCCAGGAAGGAATTTGTTCGGACCGATAAGGAAAAACAGATTTACATCCATCGAAACAGCTTTGAAAACCTGAAAAAGGAAGCTTATGATTATCTGGATGCATATCATAAAGCCAATCCCCTGAAACCCGGGATGTCCAAGCAGGAACTTATGTCCAAATTCCAGCCTGCCGCGGGTCCCAAACTGCTCAACATGCTGTTCACCCAGATGATAAAAACCGGGGAGATCGTCCAGGAGGAGGATGTGGTCCGCCTTGCAGCGCATAAAGTTTCCCTCGGGGTTGATCAGGCAGACCTTAAAAATAAAATTATGGAAGCTTATGTCAGAGGCGGACTGACCCCGCCCTATTTTAAAGAAGTTGGAAAATCCCTTGATATCGACAGTTCACGGGCAAAAGATGTTCTGATGCTTCTGGTGGATGAGGAAAAAATCGTCAAAGTGAAAGAAGACCTTTATTTTCAATCAGATGCCGTAAATGATTTAAAAGGCAGGGTAACGGATTTTCTTATATCAAACGGGGAGATGACAACCCCGCAGTTCAAAGAGATTGCCAAAGTATCCCGGAAGTACCTGATCCCTTTATTGGAATATTTTGATTCAAAGAATATGACAATCCGTGTGGGGGATATCCGGAAACTGAGGAGCAGATAAGTATAAGTACGTCTTTCGGTCATTATGCAGGACGACTTTGCGGATCGTTCCGAACGGCTTGGAAATAAATCGGAATGTAGTACACTACTTTTTAAGTCCGTACCTCGCTCGGCATGAACTCAGTCGAACGATTGGCAAACCCGAGCCGTCGGATTTGTCAATCCGGGGCGCATTCCCATTTTCCCGGTCAACCCTGTAACTATCTGATTTATAATGATTCAATTTTTTAACTGATTTAAGACCAGACCAGTTAATCAATCGGTAAGGTGATTTCCAATAAAAAACATACCGGATCAAAGTTTGCAGTTCCGCCTTCAGGCGGCATGACACCGCCTGAAGGCGGAACTACAAACCGCACTTGGTATTCTTTTCTGGAAATCGCCTAAGACTTTCAGCCGGCATTCACAGTGATCAGCAAAATCCGTCAGAATCAGAAAATAATGACCTCCGAGGTTTCCGAAAACTTCGCGGTCCCGGTTATCAGCAAAACCTCGGAGGTCTGCTTATCACCCCGAACCTCTTCAGATAAGACTTTCAGCCGGCATTCACAGTGATCAGCAAAATCCGTCAGAATCAGAAAATAATGACCTCCGAGGTTTCCGAAAACTTCGCGGGCCGGTTATCAGCAAAACCTCGGAGGTCTGCTTATCACCCCGAACCTCTTCAGATAAGACTTTCAGCCGGCATTCACAGTGATCCGTCAGAATCAGAAAATAATTATCCCGATTTGCCTCCGGAGCGCATGGCTCGGATTTGCCAATCCGAGCCGAGCCGTGGCCCCGACGGAAATCACACATCACAGATTTGTCGTTTTACCATCTGATAATAATTTCAGTATGTTATACCCTCTCTGAATCCGTTATAATTATAATCATGATTTATCTTATCTATTATCTATTGACAAAATTTTTTCAATCCTATATACACACA
>JAUCGG010000360.1 GCA_030378015.1 Desulfococcaceae bacterium HSG8 | reverse complement strand
TTAAAGTATATGACCACCATTTTTGAACAGATGTTCAAAAATGATATATGTTTTTCTAAAATAAATTCAGGTACAAGGAGGTTATGTTGATAAGTATCGCTTATGCAATGGGGCAAGGTGGAGCAGCCGGACAGGGCGCGCAAGGTGGATTCGGAGCATTTGTTCCGCTGATACTGATGTTTGTTATCTTCTATTTTTTGCTTATTCGGCCCCAGCAGAAAAAACAGAAAGAACACCAGGAAATGCTCAGGAACCTTAAAAAGGGAGACCGCGTCATGACAAACGGCGGCATCCACGGACGCATCACGTCCATTGATGAGGTTACACTGACACTGGAGATCGCAGATAAGATTCGGATAAAGGTGAATCGGAGCTATATTGCCGCACTGTTAACCCAGTCCCAGTCTCCGAAAGAGGATAAATCCGATTCACAGGAAATAAAGTCGAAATAAAACTGCTGGTCAGTTGTCAGTTGTCAGTTGTTCGTTGCAACTGACAACTGACCACTGACAACT
Source organism: Desulfococcaceae bacterium HSG8 (assembly GCA_030378015.1). Lineage (GTDB taxonomy): Bacteria > Desulfobacterota > Desulfobacteria > Desulfobacterales > 4be13 > JAUCGG01. Next base: position 2,594 of record JAUCGG010000360.1, on the reverse strand, counting down.
GACCAACTGACCAACTGAAAGGAAGGATCATTGAAAAATCTTTCACAAAGACTGATTGTGGTGCTTGTGGTGATTATTGCCGCAATTATCTATATTCTTCCCACGATAAACCCGTCCCTGTGGCCCCATAAAAAGATCAACCTCGGACTTGATCTCCAGGGCGGTATGCACCTTGTCCTTGAAGTGGACACGGACAAAGCAGTGGAAAGCACCATCGAACGTATATCCCAGGAAATCCGAGGGTTTCTTAAAAAAGAACGTGTAGGAAGAAGTGTTGTCATTGACCGCTTGGAAAACACGAAAATATCGGTCATAATCAGAAACGAAGCCCATATCGAAGTATTTGACAAGATTCTTGACAGTGAATTTCCGAATCTGCGTATGCTGTCAAGGGAAAAAGGCTCGGACGAAGCACTGAATATTATGATGGATCTGCCTGATAATGAAGCAGATCACATTAAAAAAATGGCGTCTGAGCAGGCCCTGGAAACCATACGAAACCGTATTGACCAGTTCGGCGTCAGCGAACCTGATATCCGCCGCCAGGGTGAAAAACGGATACTGATACAACTTCCCGGTGTCAAGGACACCCAGAGAGCAAAGGATCTCATCGGGAAAACCGCTCTGCTGGAGTTCAAACTGCTGGATGAAACCGCTGACCCGCGTGAAGCGGAAAAGGGAAATCTTCCCCCGAGAAGCGAACTGCTTTACCAGGTAAAAGCGGACCCTGAAACAAAACGGGAAATAAAAACTCCGTTTGTGGTAAAGAAAAGGGCGCTTTTAACAGGCGCGTACCTTACGGATGCCAAAGTTGAAATTGATAGCCAGTATAATGAGCCTTATGTTTCCATAAAATTCGACAAAAAAGGGGCAAGAATTTTTGAAAAAGTCACTGAGGAGAATGTAAAAAAACGTCTGGCCATTGTGCTGGATAACAGGGTGTATTCTGCCCCGGTGATCCAGGAAAAAATTCCCGGGGGCGAAGCCCGTATTACCGGGAGCTTTTCCGATGAGGAAGCACGGGACCTTGCCATCGTCCTTCGGGCCGGTGCGCTCCCCGCTCCCGTCAATATTCTTGAAGAAAGAACCGTAGGGCCGTCTTTGGGAGCAGATTCAATCCGGCAGGGGCTTATTTCCATGTGTGTGGGCGGCATCCTTGTGGTTATTTTCATGGTGATCTATTACAAGGCTTCAGGCCTGATCGCAGATTTTGCCCTGCTCCTGAATATTCTCCTGATCGCCGCGAGTCTGGCAGGCTTCCAGGCCACGCTGACCCTTCCGGGCATTGCAGGCGTCATCCTCACCATCGGTATGGCAGTGGATGCGAACGTGCTTATATTTGAGCGTATCAGGGAGGAAATGGGTATCGGCAAAACCCCTCATGCAGCAGTGAAAGCCGGGTATGACAGGGCAACCCTGACCATTCTGGATGCAAATGTCACCACACTGATTGCAGCCGCTGTTCTGTTTCAGTTCGGCACAGGAGCCATCAAAGGATTTGCTGTAACCCTGACCGTGGGCGTAATCTCCAGCCTTTTTACAGCTCTTATCGTGAGCCGGCTCATCTTTGATTACCTGTTAATCAGTCGGAAAATGAAAAAACTGAATATCTGAAGTTTGAAGTCTGAAGTGTGAAGTTTGAATCGTCACACTTCACACTTCACACCTCACACTTCACACTTATGTAAGGAATTATAAATGCAGTTTATAAAACCTGGTATAAACATAGACTTTATCGGCAAAAGAAAGATTGCTTTTTATTTGTCCCTGGCTATAATCCTGATCACGATTGCTTCGCTCATCATTCATAAGGGGCCCCGATACGGGATAGATTTTGCGGGCGGAACAATGATACAAGTGAGGTTTTCCGAACCTGTGAATACTGATGATATCAAAAAGGGACTTGCAAGCATGGACCTCGGAACCTCATCGGTTCAGTCGTTCGGAGAGGAAAAAGATAACGAATATCTTATCCGTGCTGACAGATCCGTACACACAGGTGAAGGCTTTTCCGGCAAAATGAAAGAAGCTTTGAAATCTGTCACAGGAAAAGAAACGGATATACGGCGGATTGAAATGGTGGGTCCCCAGGTGGGCAAAGACCTGAGAGAGAAAGCCCTGAAAGCCATGTTTTTTGCTCTGCTCTTCATCACCTTTTATATCTCAGGCCGTTTTGAATCAGAATGGATTAAAAGCGGCCTGATGGTGCTGGGACTGAGCATGGGGGTGTATGCTGTTTCAGGTTTTAATGTCAGCATACCTTTCCTGATGGGAGCCGCGCTTATCATCAGCCTTGCGCTTTTCTGGCTACTAAGACTGAGATACGCTATGGGCGCGATTGTGGCGCTTCTTCACGATGTTACTATTACAGTGGGATTTTTTTCAATTCTTGGAAAGGAGTTTTCCCTGCCCATTATCGCGGCGTTGCTGACGATCATCGGGTACTCCCTGAACGATACCATTGTTGTATTTGACCGGATTCGTGAAAACCTGAGAAAATATCCCAAGAATGCGCTGGATATGACCCTTAACAAAAGCATCAATGAAACCCTTAACCGCACGATACTGACATCATTGACAACCCTTATTGTCGT